>JBCCQC010000809.1:0-2327 GCA_039024535.1 Chloroflexota bacterium | reverse complement strand
CGCGCATCGCAGACGTAAAGCTGGAAGGCCCCAGCGGGGACATGCTCCCCAGACTGGTAGCGGCGATGGGCTGACCGGATTTTTAACGCAGAGGCGCAAAGACGCAGAGATTTTGCCCCACCATAGGAATTGGCGTGATGGGTATGGGCTGAATGGGGCAGGTTCACACCCGCGCCTATGTGCAGGCTCCGCTGAGCTTTCCAGAACCAACCGTGAAACCGCGCCTCGTCATCTGCTCCGACAATGTGCAGGAGCGTGCCAAAAGCAGGTGGACGCATTCCTACCCCCGTCAAAACACATCACCCCATCGAACGACCCGACCCGATGCAGCACCGGGAGATGGGCTTCGGGTAGATCGGCAGTGAATCAGAGTTTCTATCGGTGATGGACACGGGGACATCCACATGCGGGTAATTGTTAAGGCTGAAGACAGGGGTATTTGACAGGAATGCTGCTCAACGGTTGCCCTCACGCGCAGCATTTCGGGTCAGATGGGGTCATCAGGGCCTCGAGAGCACCGTTGTGACATGGCACATCGCTGGCCCTCGTTCTTTCCAGCGAAAACGCACCATCAATTGTTACCGTTCCACGGCAGCAGTGTGCTAAAATCACGCAAAATAAACCCCTGATTAAAGGACGCCTCGCTATGGGACATATCAACCTCGTTACGGAAATCCCCGGCCCGCGCAGCCGGGAAATTGTTGCGCGTCGTGAAGCTGCCATGACGCGCGGCATCGGCAAACTCACACGCCTTGCTGTGGATAATGCAGAGGGTGCGCTGGTCACGGATGTGGACGGCAACACGCTGATCGACTTTGCCGGGGGCATCGGCATGATGGCAATCGGCCATAACTACCCGCCACTGGTGGACGCCGTGAAGAACCAGGCCGAAAAGCTGGTGCATATGTGCGCCATCGTCAGCACCTACGAGCCGCTGGTGGCCGTTTCTGAACTGCTGAACGAGGTAACCCCCGGCGACCACGCAAAGAAAACTGCCCTGCTCAATAGCGGGGCCGAAGCCGTAGAAGCCGCCGTGAAGATCGCACGGGCACACACCGGGCGCGATGCCATCATCGTGTTCGAGGGGGCGTATCACGGGCGCACAAATATGACGATGGCGATGACCAGCAAATATGCGCTGTTTAAAAAGGGCTTCGGGCCGTTCGCGCCAGAAGTGTACCGCCTGCCTTTCCCGAATGTGTACCGCACGCCCCCCGGCATGACCGACGAACAGTACATCAACTGGCATGTGTGGAACCTCGAAAATGCGCTCACAGCACAGGTTGACCCGTCCGCGATTGCGGCGATTGTGATTGAGCCGGTACAGGGCGAGGGTGGGTTTATTGCCACGCCACCGGCATTTTTGCAGCGCATCCGCGAACTGTGCGACGAACACGGCATTGTGATGATCGCCGATGAGATTCAGTGCGGGTTCGGGCGCACGGGCAAATTGTTCGCCGTAGAGCATTACGGCATCGTGCCGGATCTGATTACGACGGGCAAGAGCATGGCCGGGGGCACGCCACTGGCCGCCGTCACCGGCAAAGCCGAGATTATGGACGCGCCACACCCCGGTGGACTGGGCGGCACATACAGCGGCAGTCCGCTGGCGTGTGTGGCAGCGATTGAATCCATCAACGTGATTCGTCAGCCAGAATTTTTAGCGCGTGCGAATGAAGTTGGCGACCGCATCCGCGCGGCGTGTGAGGAACTACAGGGCGAGTACAACGTGATTGGCGATGTGCGCGGTGTGGGCGCGATGCTGGCAATGGAGTTCGTGACGGACAGCATCAGCAAGACACCAAACGCGCCGCTGGTACAGGACATCACCGCTGCCACATTGCAACGTGGCCTCATTACCATCCGGGCCGGGCTGTACAGTAATTGTGTCCGCTTTTTGCCGCCGCTCAACCTGCCGGATAGTGTGCTGGACGAGGGCCTGAACGTGTTGAAGGCATCTGTGCGCGGGGTCATGGCGCAGTCCGTGGCACAGGCGGGGGATTAATAAACACGGTGGGCATGGCACGCCATGCCCCCCGCGCGGGTCTTATTCGGTGGCTTCTTCCGTCGTAGATTCGATTTCGTCAGCGGTGGGGCCATCAATTGTGACTGGCTCGTTAAAGTCGTATACGTCCACAATCCACTGCGTCGGCTCCGGCACTTCTTCGGTTTCGGTTCCCGGCATGGTGATAATCAGGCGCACGGGCGTGTTATCCTCCGCGTGGATGTACACGTTCAGCAGCACCTCGCCTTCCGGCTCAATCAGGCCCACCAGCAAATCTGTCACCGCCTGCCCATCGGCACGCCCCGTCATGTGGAACACCGGG
>JBCCQC010000808.1:0-2345 GCA_039024535.1 Chloroflexota bacterium | reverse complement strand
CGTCCATCAGGCCAAATGAATTCGCGGCACTGACCATACAGTCAAATTTCGGGAGATTTTGGAAATAATCGTTGACCACTTCAACCGACGGCAAATCGGCAAACCGCTCTCTAAATGCCTCACAGAGATGTTTTTTGGGATCAACGAGAATGAGTTTGAAATCGGGTGTGTTCACGGGCCAACCTTTACAGAACGGGCAACAGTCAACAGCATTGTTTCATGTTCTGCGGTGAAATCAACCGGCGTTCTGGATTGCATCTGCACTGAGGTCAGTGTCGTGTCGTTCAGCAAGAACCACGCCACCAGCCCGGTTTCGGACTGTCGTTCGATGACGACGTTGCGCGTGCCTGTGGAAAGCGTGCCGTTCATGCCGCGCAGGGTCGCATCATCTGCCGGGACGCCCGTGAGCGTTGTGACGGTAATCACGAAAACGTCATCGGTGATGCCACGTCCGCCTGCCGCCAGTGACCAGCCTGCCGGGGGCGTAATGGCAATCTGCTGGCTGACGAGTGGGGCACGCGGATCACTGTTTTCAATAGTGATGGGGTCGGCAGTGGCAGTCCCACACCCGGCAAGTATCAGCATCAAAACCAGTAACCGCCTGTAGGAGCAATGCCATGCGTCGCCCATGTTGCATAATTGCCGCCTAATCACGTAGCTGCGCTGCCGTCCAGTAGGCGGTGTAGATGAGCGGGTTGTAGATTTTATCCCATGCGCCCACACTGCGGACGATTTCGCCACCCCACCCGCGCTTGAAGCCGTACACCCCCCACAGGCCGTCCGTGCGCTCCTGGAACTCGTCTTCGAGCGTGGCGCTGTCTTCGTCCGGGATGCCCCACATATCATAGTAGTTCACGCCGCGCTGCTTCGCCCACTGGATGGCCTCCCACTGCACGCCGTAGCTCGCCATGAGGTTACGTTTGGCACTGGCCGATGCACCGTACAGGTACCATGCGGTTTCGCCCTGTGCAAACACCATAATCCCGGCCAGCGGGTCGCCTTCGTGCTCTGCAAGGATCAGCTTTGCAGAACCATCCGCCACGAAGAGGTCATATGCCATGCGGTAGTAATCAGCCTCATGTACACCGAACTCGTTGCGTTCGCCTGTGGTTTCCATCATAGAGCAAAACACATCCACGTCATCGCGGGTGCCCTCATAGTAGCGAATACCCTTGCGCTGGCTTACGCGAACCTTACGCCGCGTGGACTGGCTCATACGGGTGAGAATGTCGTCCTCGTCTTCGCTGATGTCAATCAGAATCGTGTTCGGCGGCTGGATAGTCTGCGGACTTTCTCGGAAGCCCCACCGTTCAATGTCTGGCGATCCCCCCTGGAAAATCCCCGGCTCCCACTTCAAAAACGCGGTGCCTTCGTCCTTCAGGCGACGGTCAATCGCTTTCCATAGCTGCTCAAGGTGCTCATCAGAGGTGGCATATGGCCCCATCGGCATGTAGGCCATCGTGCCCATATTCAAGGGCAGTGGCCGCAGCAGGATCTGCGCCCCGGCTGCCAGTGTGTCGCCATCGGCAAGCCCTATGCGAATCACCCGCCAGCCGAACGCCTCTTTAAGCTGCCCCCACGGGGCACGCTGGAGCACATGGGCACGGGGTTGTTCTCGGACGAATTGATCCCAGTGAGCGGGGGAGGGGTCTGTAGTTTCTAGCATGGGGTTCCGGGTCAGTGACATTCATATGAGTGCGTATTGTTTTAGGCCATGCCCCAACCAGAAACAAGGGTAATTGTGTGCGAGGACAAGTGAAATTCGGAACAAAGTCATTGGAGTGGTGTGAGTGCTATGTTAGAATTACGCTCACGCTCCACACTGGTCAGAAGTCACAACGATGTGGTTGTATCGTTGCGGCACATCTACCACAATGCTATACTCGCGCTGTTTGTTAAAAATAGCACGAACGACAATCAAAACTAGATTTACGCAGGGTAAACGTCACATGAATATCCTCATCAACTGGGTTCCAATCGGGTTGTTCTTCATCATCGCGTTCATTTTGCCTGCCACGCCGATCCTCGTCGCGCAGCTTGTGAACCCGAAGAAACCTAACGACATTAAAATGCAAACCTACGAGTGCGGCGTAGAAACCGTGGGCGACACGTGGGTGCAGTTTAAGGTTCAGTATTACATCTATGGCATCGTATTCCTCGTGTTCGATGTCGAAATGATCTTCCTGTTGCCGTGGACCATCGCCTTCAATGAATTGAGTTTCTTTGCCTTCGGTGCAGGCTTCCTGTTCATCTTCTTGCTTTCAGACGCCCTCATCTACGCATGGCGCAAAGATGCACTGGAATGGGCATAAGCCCTCTGTAATGACCGTTAGTAAAAGAGGGAT
>JBCCQC010000807.1:0-2355 GCA_039024535.1 Chloroflexota bacterium | reverse complement strand
GGATTTTGATGTCTATGCGATATGTGTCTTTATTCTATGTTAGTTTTGCAACACAGGAAATGAGTGGAGATAACCTTGAAGGACTCCTATTGCAATGCAAGAAAAACAATGCTTCAAGAGGTATCACCGGGATGCTGCTGTATCGTGATGGGTACTTCATCCAGGCGCTAGAAGGTGAAGAAGATGTAGTGATGGATCTGTTCAGGAAAATCGAACGGGATACCCGCCACAGCAACGTTATTATTGCACACAAGGAGAGCATCACTGAACGCTCGTTTGACGAATGGTCAATGGGGTACAAGAATATTTCCGGGGTTGACCTGAGCAAATACCCGGAATACAGGGACTATGAAGAGTTTTCGCCGGAGTATTTCGTGAACAATCCGTCACGGGATGTGTCGCTGCTGAATTCGTTCTACGATGAGATTAACTTCTGACGATGGCTGGCGGGGCGCTGGCAAACCGCGCCCCGCGTTCGTTTGCAAACGGGCTACAGGTCTTTGACGCCCATCAGCACACCGTCCTCACCCTCCAGCGGCGCTGTGGTGAACCCGAAGTTGTGCAGGAACTCTACAGAGTCGCGGTTCTGGATGAGCAGCTTGCCGAACACTCGCTTTACGCCCTCCTGCTTGCCAATCTCCAGCAAACGCTCCAGCAGCGCACTGCCGAGGCCCATGCGCTGGTAGTCGTCTGCTACGAGGATGCCGAACTCTCCGACTTCCTTTGTGCCACTGAGCATTTCCAGGCGGCCCACTGCCACCAGCTTCTGTTCGCCATTGACCTCGTCAATCGCTACCAGTGCAATCTCACGGTCATAGTCAATGAACGTGAGCGCGGCCAGCCGCTCGTGCGTGATGCGTTCTTGCAATGGGAAGTTATACATGTAACGCAGCTTTACGGTCTGTTCGCTGAGGCCCATGTGGAAGTCTACTGCCATTGGTTCGTCTTCCGGGCGGATGGGGCGAATGCGCATGGTTTTGCCGTCCGGCGCGGTGTACTCGTCCACGTATTGTACCGGGTACGGGCGGATGGCTGACTTTGTTACCTCTACGTCAAGATCGGTTGCTGACGGGTGCAGCACAATGCGTGCATCCAGTGCAAGGATCTGGTTTTCGTCGGCAAAGAGCGGGTTAATGTCCATCTCTTTAATCCACGGGTTTTCTACAATCAACTGGCTGAAGCGCACCATGATCTTTTCCATCAGATCCATGTCTACGGGGTCACGCCCGCGCACACCTTTGAGCGCTTCTGCAATCTTTGTTTGTTCAATCATGCGGCGGGCCAGCGTGGTTGTGAGTGGTGGTAGACCGAGCGCCCGGTCTTTGTAGACTTCTACGAGTGTGCCGCCTGTGCCGAACAGCAGCACCGGCCCGAACTGTGGGTCGAGGCTGCTGCCGATGATGATTTCGTAGCCGTTATCCAGCTTAATCATCGGCTGCACGCTTACGCCGTTAAAGTCTGCCGGGCTGTATTTGGCGGCCACGTTGCGCTCTATCGCCTCGAACGCGGCCCGGACTTCATCGCCGTTTTGCAGGTTCAGGCGCACACCGCCCACATCCGATTTATGCGTGATGGTTTCGCTGTTCAGCTTGACCACGACCGGGTAGGTCATTCCGTCCGCAGCTTCGACCGCTGCATGGGCGGTTTCTGCAATTTTCATCGGGATTGTGGGGATGTCGTAGGCGGCCAGCACTGCTTTCGACTCGGTTTCCGTCAGTATTTCGCGGCCCTCGCTGCGCACTGCGTCCAGAATGGTCTTTGCGCCGTCACGGTCGTAGCCGTCTTCATCCTCTTCAACCGGGTTCGGCACTTCGTACAGACCGCGCAGGCTGTAGCTGTACTTCCACATATAGTTGAACAGTCGGGCAGCCGTATCCGGGAAGGGGAAGTTCGGGATGCCAGCCTGCGCCAGAATGCGGGCGCCTTCGTCCACGCTTTCGCCGCCCATACAGCTTGCGATGACTGGCTTGCCGCCGAGGTCAGCATAGGGCACCAGATACTCGGCGGTTTTTGTGGGGTCGGTCATCGCCTGCGGAGATAGTACCACCAGCAGGCCATCGGCGTTGGGGTCTTTCGCTGCAATTTCCAGCGACTTTGCATAGCCCTCCGGTGTGGCGTCACCGAGGATGTCAATCGGGTTGGCGTGGCTCCATGCTTCTGGCAGCAGGTCGTTCAGTTCGTCCATTACTTCCGGAGAAATATCTGATAGTTCGCCGCCATCTTTAATCAGCGCGTCAGTCGTCAGTACGCCGGGGCCACCCGCATTGGTGATAATCATCAGGCGTTTACCAGCCGGGCGCGGCTGCTTGCTGATGACCTCTGCAAAGTAGAAAATGTCGGCAATTGTATCCACGC
>JBCCQC010000806.1:0-2357 GCA_039024535.1 Chloroflexota bacterium | reverse complement strand
GCATATTCACGGGTATTTGCGCGGGGACGTAACCGCCCCTGTGCTCACAAAAAATTACACGGCGGCGTGGCGCAGGCAGTTCGCTGGCCGGATGCAAACGGGGCGCTTTTTGCAGGCGCTGATGTTCCGTCCGGGGCTGCTGGCTGCCGGGTTACGCGCTGCCAACACGCTCCCGGCACTGGGGGACTTTTTCATTCGCAACACAAGAGACATAAAACCATGACACACACTCGCACCGGCTTTATGGCACTGCATACCGCCGTACCGGAAACCTGCCTGACGCAGGCGGAAACTGCACAGCGCTTTGCACGTATTGTGACAGAAAGCCCCCGGCGGCAGCGGGCCATTGAGATGATTTTTAACCGTACCGGCGTGCGGCAGCGTTATCTCGCTATGCCCCCGGAGTGGCTGGAGGTTGAGCGCACTACGAAAGAACGCAACGATGCCTACATGGAAACGGCCATCCCGCTGGGCGAACGGGCTATAGAGCAGGGGCTGGCGATGTACGGTTACACACCGGATGAGATTAACGAGTTTTACGTGGTGTCCTGCACGGGTATCAGCGTGCCGGGGCTGGATTTGCACCTGGCAGGGCGGCTGGGGATGCCGCACAGCCTGCGCCGGACGTGCATCCTCGGCATGGGGTGTTATGGGAGCTTCCCCGCACTGCGCCGTGCGTATGACGCGCATCAGGTGCGCCCGGATGAAAAAGCGCTGGTGCTATCCGTAGAGTTGTGCAGCCTGCATGTGCAGCACGGCGACGATACCGAGAATGTCATCAGTACCGGGTTATTCAGTGATGGGGCGGGGATGGCACTGCTGGGTAGTGAGGCTGCACCGGGCCTGCCCTACCTCGTGGATTCGAAAGTCCATAGTGACTATACCACGCTGGATCACATGTCGTTTGAACTGAGCGACACCGGCTTTCTGATGTACCTGTCGTCGTATGTGCCGGATGTGCTGGCGACGCACGCCACCGCGTTTGTCGATGACCTGCTGGCGAAAAACGGCATCACACGTGGCGATGTGGAGCACTGGGGCATTCATCCGGGGAGCACAAAAATTGTCGATTACATTCAGGGGCAGCTTGGCCTGCGCGATGACCAGGTAGATGTGTCTCATGATGTGCTGGCGGAATACAGTAACATGTCCTCGGCGACGATTTTGTTTGTGCTGGAGCGCATCTGCCAGACGAAGCAACCGCAGCCCGGTGATTATGGTGTGCTGATGGCGTTCGGGCCGGGGCTGACGATAGAGGCGCTGCTGTTGCAGTGGTGAGCGCCAGCATTTCGTAATAACAATGCTCATATTATGCTACAGAAATTACCCTGGCGTTAATTTTATGTGTATAATAAGTTAAACAAACACATGAAATTAAGGGTAGATTGTGTCTAAGAACCGCCGTTACTCCAATGATGCTCAAATTCTCGGAATGGTGATGGTCGGGATGGCCGATGCGATCAATCTGACTGTCAACGATATTGGTGAAGTGATGAAGAAGTACGGGTTTGATAACATCGACCCGGAAGCGTGGTACAGTGTAAATGATCTGGTAGATTTCTTTGATGAACTGGACGGTTTGCCCTCCGGTATGTTTGACCTGGCTGCTGTGGGGAAGTTCATCGCAAATGACCTGCAACTGCCCGATCATATCACAACGATGGAGGCTTATCTCAATTTCTCTGTCAGCCTGTACGATCAGGTACATCGCGGCGGCGATGTGGGCAGACTCGGTTACAAACGATCTGGCAAGACGCACATCGTAGAAGCAGATGTGCCCTACCCGCCAAACTACATGTACGGGCTATACTTCGGGCTGGCGCAGCGCTTTATTGACGGGGGCTTCAACATCCAGCATGACGTGCAGCCGGATAAACAGATTTTGCGCATCATCGAAGACTGAGCCACACGTCACGGGCGCGACATGCGCCCACCCTACTCATCTCACGCCCACAGACCGCCTCTGGACAGCGTGCGCCGCTACCTGTACACATGAGCCATTACTGGAAAACGCAACGGAGGCAAATATGGCAGACGGACGCAATCGGAAGGACATCAAGCCGGGGATGCAGGTGGCTATCGTGCTCAAGCAGGATCAGCGCACGGGCAAGCTGACCCACGGCACCGTTAAAGACATTCTGACGAAATCCCCGAACCATCCGCACGGCATCAAGGTGCGGCTGGAAGATGGGCAGGTGGGGCGTGTGAAGGAGATCACAGAGTAGGTTCAACACACTATCATATAGCATCTATAAAAATTACGAAGAAGATGTAAAAGTCTGTTTGTAATGCTTTGCTTTATTTGAAATATCCATCATAATATAGATGCAGGTACAGAGACTTATGGTGGTGATGAG
>JBCCQC010000805.1:0-2371 GCA_039024535.1 Chloroflexota bacterium | reverse complement strand
GTAAAAACGTGGACTTGCCGCAGCCGGACGGCCCTACTATGCATACAAACTCGCCGGTTTCCACCGTCAGGTTAAAGTTATCCAGTGCCAGTACGTCGCCGTCTGTAGAGGCATAAGTTTTTGTGACATCTGTTGCGGTAATTTTAGCAGGCATAAAAATCTATTCGTTCTGTGAGTAAGCGTACCCAGTGTAGCACGTTCCACCAGAAAATCACGCCAGCATGGTTTCTGCTGAGGTGGTATCAGCGTATCGTCCAGCTAACCGGTGCCCATGCAACTGAGGCCACAGCGTCACTGTTCGTGATTTCGGTTCCCGGTAGTATGGTGGCTTCGCCATCTGACCACACGTACAGCGCATCATCACCCGCGTATAGCACCTGTTCGCCATCCGGGGAAAGTGCAATCTGTGCGGTGGTGCCTTCAAAATCGAGCGGCGTTTCGTTGCCGTCTGCGTTCACGATGGCCCACTCGCGCATGATGCTGCCATCCGGTGATGTGCCGGGCGTGAATGTCAGTTGCAGCGGGGCTGTCTCCGTGATGAGTTGCGCTTCCTCAAGTATCTCTGTCTCGCTACTCTCCAGATCAATCATGTAGATGGCCCCGGAGATGTAGAGTGAGATTATCTGCGTCCTGGTTATGAACTGCTCGATGATGCGGTCGGTAGAACTGCGGGAAAGCTGCTGCTGTCGGTTGATAGTGCGTGGTTGACGGTAGCCCAGTATGGTTTCCTCGTAGGTGCTGCCGAACGTGGAAGTAAACGTGATGATTTCGCTGTCTGGCGTCCACAGCACGGGGTTCACAATATCGCCTTCGGAGAGGGTCACGTCGCTGGCCCACACACGCGCCCCCAGCACAGTTGGATCCACAGTGGCAATCGTGCCGTTACCTTCTGTGTCGATGTAGGAAACCGCAATCTGTGTGGCATCCGGGGCATAGGCCGGGGCCGTGACCATGCCGGATAAAAAGTTCGGGCGCCGTGCAAGGGATTGTGTACCGCCAGCAAGGTCACAGGTGGTGAGGAACGCTTCGTCGGCGTCCACGCGGGTAATCACAGCCAGTTGATCGCCGGAGGGCGAGAGCGCAATACTGGAATCAATGGTTTCGTTTGCGGGGGTGGCGCAACCGTCCAGCGGAACCACTCCGCCGTTTACCAGGGTATAAAACGCATTGTTGACGCTGAACACCGGGGATGGTGCCGTATTCTGTGCCCGTGCAGGCAGGCCAGATAGTGCTAATAGCAGGGCCAGTGCGATGTAACGCATCAAAGCGGTTATCCTTTCAGGCGGGCGGCGAGCTTCTGGAGTTTTTGTGTGGTGTTCTGTGTTATAACCGGGCCATGACCCAGGCAGAGCACATCGGGTTGCAGGTCGGCGGCCTTCTGTATGGACGCAATCGCAGCGTTCCAATCCGGGGCGGGGCCACGGAACGGGCCGGTCATGCGTCCGAAGAAGTTCATGGCACAGTCGCCGCCGAACAGCACTTTTTGCTGTGGCAGCCAGTACCCCGCCTGCCCATCGGTGTGGCCGGGTAGATGCACCACGGTCAAACCGGGCATGATGTCGTCCAGTGTGTCTCCGTCGGTGAGTTCAATATCCACCTGTGCGGGGAACTGATTTTTGTGCTGACCGTTGCTAATCATAGACTGCTGCATAAAGCGATCCAGTGGATTGGGCAGCGTGGATGGATCCGGGAGGTTGAGGCCGGTATCGCCGCGCACGATGGGGGCATCGCCCACGTGGACGTATGTCGTTACGTCGGCGCGGCCCTGCAAATTGGATAGCCCACCGATGTGATCGTAGTGGCAGTGGGTGACGAGGGCATAGCGCACGTCTGCCAGCGTGAACCCGGCCTGCGCCAGTTCCTTTTCCAGCGTGTTGATGCTGTTTTCGTCCATAGCGAAGTCGATGATAGCCAGACCGTTGCCGGTATCCAGCACGTAGAAGTTTACGCCGCCGAATATGACGGTGATCTGATAGATGTTGTCTGCAATGCGTTTCATAGACCGTCCTAACGTGGAATGAAAGACAGACCGCAGTATAACGCGGGACGGTTAAATGTGCGTGGGGGGAAGCACGAGGGCCTGACATACAGCGCCAGTGTGAAAATCTGCTGCAAACCCTCCATCAGGTAGGGTAAGGGGTTCAGGGCGAGGCATGGCCCCATACACATAGGGTTAGGCATTAAACAATAAAGAGACATGGGTGAACTCAAGTGAATTACCCCTGTATGGTTTTTCTTGCTCGACTACCAGAGGGGTTGCCTGACATCGTGACCCGTTAAAATCCGCCAACCGAATCAATAGAAATGGAGGATAAAACGGAAGGAGAGCGTGTGGGAAATGGATCGGATACGCCTGTATCAACTGCGTCGT
>JBCCQC010000804.1:0-2372 GCA_039024535.1 Chloroflexota bacterium | reverse complement strand
CTCAAAATCGGTGGCAATACACGGCATAATGGGGATGTCTTCCTGAATGCGCAGCATCACGCGCAGGTCGTTGGTACTCCACGCCCGATGATGGTTCTGCTTGTTAGCGGCCACAATAATCGGCACCGTACTGTGCTGGGCACGGATGGTGTACAGCACACTGATGAACTCACCGAACGTCTCTGGCTTGGTGCTATCGACCATCACAATGTAGCCCTGTGCATCCAGCCCTTCAATGACATCGCGCAGCCACATAAAGTCGAACCGTTCTGCACTGGGTGGCTCTACAAATTGCAGCGTCAGGCCCTCGTCCACGTCCACCTGCCCATAACGCCACTGTGCAAACCCCTCGCCGCGCTGTGCAGTCCGCTGGCTAATGGTATTAATAAACGTAGATTTGCCAGCTTCATACAGGCCGAGAATGGCAATATTCACAATTTCTGTACGGGTCTCTGTCGCAGACATGAGATGACCTCAGGTGATAACCGATACCGTTATTGTAACTGAAAAATCGTAATTTTGTGCCAGTCGGTACCCGATTACGGTCAACCTCTACAAATTTTATACGTTTTTGTTGGAAAACGGATTGCAAGTATGGAAAACGTATAGCTTTCCATACCTGCCGTGAACTCACTCGCGATCAAGCATAAGGGGCGTTTCCATCGTGGGGGCAAAAACCTGCTGCTGCTGCTCCGGCGGGATAATATCGTCTTCCTCTATCGTGTAGATAGTAAATGGACGCGGCACAAACACCAGCACGAATATCACCAGCGTAAAAATCGCCACATTGCGCCGGGGGGTATTCAGTGGCGTGATGTCATCCAGCGGCGGCAGGTACAACCGTCCGAGGAAAAACAGCAAAATCACCCACACCAGCCACACCTGCGATAGCAACGCCAGAATCACCATCGCGCCCATCACCGGGTAAAACGCCTGCCGCGCCCGTTTACCAAACAGCGAATACAGCACATGCCCGCCGTCAAGCTGCCCCACCGGGATGAGATTCAGCGCCGTCACCAGTAGCCCCAACCACCCGGCAAACGCCATCTGGTTGATAAACACATCCTCCGTAGCCGACGGCAAAAACTGCCCATGAACCACGATTTTCGCCAGCGCATACAGGATCGAATTACCCTCAAGGCCATGTGTGCCCGGTTCCAGCCGATACATCACCGGGGAAGTCGCCAGCCCGATAAGCAAAATGGGCACCGCAAACACCAGCCCCGCCAGCGGCCCCGCCGCGCCGATGTCCATCAGCACCTTTTTGTTACGCATCGGCTCCCTGGAGCGTATCACCGCGCCCATCGTGCCCAGTGCAGAGATCGGCATAGGGATAAAATATGGCAAAGACACTGAATGGTTATGCCGCCGCGCCATAAAATAATGACCCAGTTCGTGTGCGCCCAGTATGAGCATAATACTGAGCGCATACGGGTAGCCGCGCCACATCTGGCTCAGCCGGGGCAGTTCTCCAGCCTCAGATTCGTAGTAAAATTCGCTGCGATCCAGATCAGGATTCAACTCCAGTGTGTAGGCAATACCCTGGAAAGACCCGACGAAAAACACACTCGCCAGCGTGAGCAAAAACAGCAGCAGGTTCAGCCACGGGCGGCCCTGCGCCGGTTTGATGCGCCCACCGAGGATATGAATCTGGTGGGGAGCCTGTGTATCATCGTCGCCTTTGCGGAACAGCGCAAACCGATCCTGTTCTTTGAGCAGGTCGTCCAGTTCGTCGTAGGCCTGTTCGCTGCCCTTGATAAGTTCGCCTTCGTAGGTGACGAGATAATTATGCATGGGCGAAGCAATCATCATCTCCAGTTCCTGCCCCGGCTCATCGTCAACGAAGCGTTCCCCCGTTATACGCATCACCTGCTCAACCTGCTCACGGATGTCCGTAAACGGGTCATTCTTCTTCCTGTCGTCGTCTTCAAAATCTTGCTTGCGCCACACCGGGCGCTCCTGCGACGAGGAAGCCTGTTCATTCAGCATGAAATCTCTCCAGAATTACCTACCCGTACCATTATAGCGAAGGCTCATTGCTCCGGGGTAATAATTTCCCAGGAAGTCCCCTCTGGCAGCAGCCGCAGCACCGTGCCATCACTCGCACTGATGTATAAATTCTCGTCCTCGGCTGCCGGGTTGGGGGCGGTTTGCACAAACCCATCAAAAGAAAACTCCTGCTGTGTGCCCAGCCCCAGCCTGCTACGTGTAATATCGCTGTTGCGCCACACAAACCCCAGGATTTCTACCGGCTGCACACGGCCTTCTGGCACCGGGAACCCTTCGAGGAACGGCTCATCCACCGCCGGGTTGTAGCGATTGGTGAAGGTCGTCCACTGCGGGTCAGTTTCATCGTTGTACAGCACATAAAT
>JBCCQC010000803.1:0-2372 GCA_039024535.1 Chloroflexota bacterium | reverse complement strand
GAAAGGCTGACCTGGCCCTGCGCGAGCGACGCCAGCCCGGCTCGGAACGTGCGGCGGCGGGGTGAGCGACCTCTGTGCGGCCCGGTTTGACGACAATAATCGGTTTTTTGAGGGCGACTTCACGCGCGGCAGAGAGGAACGACCGTGCGTTGCCCACTGTTTCCATGTAGATGACGATGGCAGTGGTGTTGGGGTCATCGCCCAGATAGTAGATCATGTCGCCCCAGTCCACGTCCAGCATACTGCCGACGGAAACAAACGCACTGAAGCCGATGTTTTCCTCAAAGCTGTAGTCCAGCACGGAGGTACACATGGCGCCAGACTGACTGAGGAAGCCAATGTTGCCTTTGAGGGCCTGTGCCCCGGCGAACGTTGCGTTCATGCCGCCGATGGGGTTCATTACGCCCAGGCAGTTGGGGCCGATGATGCGCATTTTGCCACGGGCGATGTCCATAATCTGTTTTTCCATCGCCACGCCTTCTGGCCCGCGCTCTTTAAACCCGGCGGAGATGATGATGGCACCTTTTACGCCGTTGTCTACGGCTTCCTGCACGATGCCGGGGACGGTGTGCGCGGGGGTGACAATGACGACCATATCGACGGGGCCGGGGCAGTCTGTGATGGATTTGTAGGCTTTTACGCCCAGTACACTTTCACGTCCGGGGTTGATAGGGTAGACGACGCCGCCGAACGGGTTGCTGACGAGGTTGTACAGAATCGTGCGGCCCACGGCGTTTTCGCGCTCGGTCGCGCCCACCACAGCCACACTTTCTGGTTTAAAGAGCGCATCCATGCCGATGCGTGCATTATAACTGGTAATATCCTGTATGGTTGCCACGTAGGTTTCCTTTATCTCTTCGAAATGTTGCACCATGCGCTATTTGTACCATTGGCACGCTAAAACTTCACGGTTTTCATAAAGGAAAACGTTTTCCATGCGGAAATCCAGCCTGTTATTTACTTTTTACCTGTTTATTACACACAATTTCATTACATAACATTACAATAGGGGCAGGTCAAGAAAACGATTTCTGAGGAGATAATCATGACCATTGACGTGCGCAACTACAATGAATTTGACCGGGTTATTCTGTGGGAGGTGGGGGCACAGTGGGATCTGACGGATTATCACATTGCCCTGCAAAAAAACTGTGCGTTGCTGGCTATACACTTCCCGCAACGTGCAGATGTGATGGTTGATATGCGGCATACCCTGATTTTTCCGGCAGATGTGGTTCATGCTATCATCCGTAGGCACTACGACGACGACTTCGCCAGCAATTATGGTGTTTGTGTTATTGTTTCCAACACGCCAATTGTGCGGGCGCTGTTTTCGATCTTTTCAGCGTCGCCGTTTACCCGTGATCGAATCCTGCTGGCAGACTCAACCGAAAAGGCTATGACTGTTATTCAGCGGCGGCGCCTCGCAGATGGTAGCGGTTCTTCTGGTGGGTCACAGCAAACTGGCAGTGGCGGTACGCAATCCACGCTGGCGCAGGTGTCCACAGATAATGTGATGATGCAGATGTGTGTGCAGGAACCTGTTTAATCCTGCCTGTGGCCAGATGTTGCCGTGATGTGCGGTTCGCTACAGCAGCGTTAACTGTGAGGGGGTATCTGGCTTGCTGAGGGGCGGTGGTTTGCGGAAGTTGTTCTCTGAGAGCCATGCATCGTCCGGGCCGTTCCAGCCATACAGGTTCAAATCCACTATGCCACGCGCATCAAACGTGATGTCCTCGGCAATCAGGCGGGTGCGCTGTTCACGAGCAGCGGTGCTACCCGGCGGCATACTGATGCCCCCCTTGCTGTTGATGATGCGCCACCACGGTACACCGGGGGCCACTGTCTGGCCGTCAATGTCTTTGAAAGACACCGCATTCAGCGCGTCGCCGACCCACTTCGGGGCCAGTTTTTTGAAGTCTGCTTCTGCAATGTGCTCTGGCGGTGAAATCATCGCGGCGATCTGGCCGTAGGTGCTCACGGTGCCAAAGGGCACGCGGCGTACAAGTCTCCAGACTGTGGGGTGAAATGTTGCGGGATCGGGTGAGGGGGCCATGTGGTGTAGAGACTGCCGTTCTGTAATAAACAACGCCGTGACGACCAATTCCAGTACGCTTTCGCTCGTTACAAAAAATGTAGTGGGGTTGGTTCAATGAACGAATACACTGAACCATCCCACGCAAACAATAAGGGGTATCTACATTAGAACGGACAATAGTTCATAGCGGGGAAGCACAGCATGAGTGAATGATGAGCCAATGCTATTTTTGCTGCTCATCTACTTGACGCGGCAGGTAATTTCTGTTGCAGCACGGTGAAGTTTTCACCATCTGGCAGGGAGAGCCGGGTTCCGCTGCTATCGTATAAGCCGG
>JBCCQC010000802.1:0-2376 GCA_039024535.1 Chloroflexota bacterium | reverse complement strand
GTAGCGTCACGATGGGGTCATCAACGGTAAAAAGTTCGCCGTCCGCACCGAACCCGGACGAGAAACCCTGCCCATCTGCTGGCGCGAACACAAGCATTTTGCCACCGTTGATCTGATACAGCGTTGCAAAGTCCCGGCTGTACGTGATGGAACTGTATGCAATGTACTCCCGCGCATCAACAAACGGCGAACCAATGCCATTGAACGTAAAGTTGATGGTGTAGACGCCCACGCCGGGGTCAGCATTACTGTCGTTGTCCACATCCGTCAGCACGCCGCCGGGGTTGATGGGCAGCGGCAGCGTGTACTGTATTGGCTCTGTGCGAATATCGCCCTGTGTGAAGGCCAGCGCCTGCGGCGAGTCCAGATTCAGGTTTTCTGTGCTGAAGTCGAACGCGCCATCCACAAAAATATTAGAAATATCTCCCATGAACACCACCGGCTGCGAACCCGCGTCCCGGAAGGACGGCGTGGACGGGAAATACTCGCCGACGATGGTTGTCACACCGCCATCGTCAGCAATGAAGGTGGCAGCCTCCTGCGCATGGAGTGTAGTAGCGGACAGCAGCGCAAATAGTAAAACTGGCAGTAGAGCACGTGTCATGGTGAGTGTCCGTGTGTTATTCGGTATGCACAGCCAGTGTAGCGGATGCCGCCGTGCAGCGGCAACAAGCGGCTCTATTGCTGAAGTGAATCAGGTTTGAAGGTTGCTATCGGTGTGGGATATACTACAGCCATTCACTCACAGGCACACGGGGCGCAGATGAATATTATTGACAGCCATGCACAGTTTTTAAACCCGCCCGAGCACATTTACACATGGCTGGAACGCGATAGTTTGCTGAACCGGGTGTACCTGCCAGCAGAGATTCCTGCATCCGGCGAAGGATGGACGGTTGAGAAGATTGTCGCAGTAGAGGCGCGGTGCCTGCCGGAACAGTGGAAGGACGAGGTAAACTGGCTGCTGGGGCTGGCAAAAGCCGACCCGCGCATTGCCGGGGTTGTCGCCTATACCCCGCTGGAAAACCATAATTTCCACGCTGTGCTGGAGATTCTGGCAGATCTGCCGCAGGTGTGCGGCGTGCGCCGTTCCATTGTGGACGAAAAGCAGGGGTTCGCGGCACAGGAGCATTTTATTGATGCCGTGCATAACCTGCCGGACTATGATTTTACGTTCGACATCGCCTGTACGACGGCCCAGACTGACGACGTAGAAGCGCTGGTGCGCAATGCCCCGGATACAAAATTCGTGGTAGATAACCTGCTGCGCCCTCGCTTCGAAACGGCGGAGTTCAACATCTGGGAAAAGCAGATGCAGCGTCTGGCCCTGTTTGAAAACGTCCACTGCAAAGTGGCTACAGGCATGGTGCGCAGCCAGCAGGGGCAGGCGTGGAATGCTGAAGTAATCCAGCCGTTTGTTGAGCGCCTGCTGCGCATCTTCGGTACAAAGCGCCTGATGTTTGCCGGGGATTTCCCGGTTGTGGTGGCATCGGACGCTGGCTATGGCGTGTGGGTGGATGTGGTGCTGGGTATGCTATCAGAAGCAGAGCAGCAGCAAGTTTTCTATGACAATGCAGCAACATTTTATGGGCTGGACTGATCGTCTGGCAGCCGTATTCTGATGAAAGGTATTTGAAATGAAGTTATTAACGTTCCAGTCTGACGACGGGCTGAAGCTGGGTGTGGCAACCGATGCCGGGGTAGTGGATGTGGCCGCCGCTGCTGCTGTTAACGGTATGGACACGCCCGCCACGCCAGATGCATTTTACAGTGCAGGTAGTGCGGCTGTTGGGCAGGTGTAGGCACTGCTGGCAAAAGACGTGTCCGCATACACGGTAGACGAATCCACAATTGCCTATGGCCCGGCGGTTCCCAACCCCGGCAAGGTGCTGTGCGTGGGCCTTAACTACCGCAAACACGCAGAAGAATCCGGGATGGCAGTGCCAGAAAAGCCGGTACTGTTCAGCAAGTTCAACAACGCCATTGCCGCCCCCGGCGAAGACGTGCCAGTGTCTACAGCGTGGGGAAAAATCGACTACGAAGCGGAACTCGTGGTAGTAATGGGCAAAACGGCGCGGAATGTGTCTGTGGATGATGCGCTGGATTACGTGCTGGGCTATTGCAACGGCAACGACCTGAGCGAACGCCACTTCCAGTTGTTAAGCGGACAGTGGTTGCTGGGTAAAACGCTGGATAAATTCCTGCCTGTTGGCCCGTATGTGGTCACGGCAGATGAAGCTGGCGACCCGGCGGACATGGCCGTAAGGGGCTGGTATAACGGCGAACTGCGGCAGGACAGCAACACCAGTGACCTGATTTTCTCCGTTGCAGAAGTGATTGCCTACACCAGCCAGCACTTCACACTGCAACCCGGCG
>JBCCQC010000801.1:0-2378 GCA_039024535.1 Chloroflexota bacterium | reverse complement strand
GAAAGCGGTTCCTCATTGCGATCAATACCCTCTCCCACACTCAACAGAAAATCAACCGTCCCACGGTCACTCTCGCGGGTATTCACCGTCAGGCTACCATCCGGCGGCACATTCCAGAGCTGGTTGCGTGCCCCCGTAGGATCCAACCGATAGATCGTTGCGCCATCTGCCCCCCGCGTAGACCAGAACAACGTTACCACCTCGCCGGGGGTCACAGCCTGCACATCCGTGGTAAAGAACTCCACACGCGGCGCGTTCGGGTTCGGAACGCGCGTGGGCGTCACATCACTATCCGGGGTGCTGGTAGCCCCCAGCAGCGGCGTTGGCGATGGCCCGCCTGTAGCCGTGGCCGGGGGCCGTGTGGCCGTCACCGTCGGCGTGACCTCCCGCCCGGTGCCGGGGGTACGGGTAGCGGTAGCCGTAGCTGTGGGGGTCACGGAAGGGCGTTCTGTTGGTAGAATCTGTCGGGCAGCGGGTTCGCAGGCAGTGGCAATAATAACAACCGCCAGCAGCACGAACGCACGGGCAAACCAATGCCAGATAAACGGGTACAGAGATGTCATGTATGTTCAAAACCTGAGCCGATATTAGCGCCACGAATTGTAACAGAACTCACTGCCATTGCAGAGCAACTTTCTGGAGGACGCCACATTGATAGGTCTGAACCGTCGGGGCATTCTGTCTCTACTTTCGTTAGCAATGCTGGTGGGGCTGTGTGCCGGCACATGGCTGTGGCTGGGCCTGCGCATCACAGTAGCGCCACAGCGTGCCCACGAACGTGCCGCCGCCACATGGCAGGCCGCACAGATTGACAACTATCGTATTATTGTGCGCGTGCAGGAAACCTTCCGTACCAGCGGCGTATACGACCTCACCATCGAAAACGGTGACATCATCGGCGGGCAAATCTACAGCATCGGTGCCTACCGCTATGACCCGAACCCGCCCGCATTCGAAATTGACGCAGCCCAATCAGCCCCCTACACTGTAGAAAACCTGCTCATCCGCGCCAGACGGCTGGCAGAAGACCTGCCCACATTCAACCTCTACACACCGTCTACCTCACACATCAGCTACCATCCGCAAATCGGCTACCCGCAGCAGGTCGTCGAAAATACGTGCGGGCTGCTGGCAAACGACGCTATCGCAGCCTGCATCACAGATATAACTGTACTGGAGTTCGAATCTTTGCGCGGTCAGTGAGCGGTAGAGGAGTTGTTTTTCAATAGATTCACAGCCTGCTGGGGATCGCTGGTAAACGTGAGCTTCTTCAGCAAACCGGGCGTGGTCAAATACAGCAAATTTTCGAGGAAAGCAATCTGAACCGGCGGGGCACACACCACAATCGTCTGTTCAATCGCAGCCTCGGTCATCTGCATCCGGCGCAACTGCGACAGAAACCGGGGCGGCGGAATACCAAAGCTGGTATCAATTTTCACCAGCAGGCCGGGGGGTGGCACTGCACCGTTCATCATCTGGCGGCGTACCGCCAGCACTTCAACCACCTCATCAAGCTGCCAGCCCTTGCTCACTGTAACAACCATATAGTCGTGCTGTGGGCCGTCCCACTGGATTTCGATTCCCATCGCGTGTTGCTGCTCCTACTTCACTATTGTGATTATTCAGGCCGACACGTTTCAACCGCCTGAAGTAACTCGCCGCGTTCCACTGGCACACGCAAATAACCGTCGCACCCTGCCGCCACTGCACAGCGTTACAACACTTCGCCGTCCATGCCATCTTCATGTACACAGCATGGTTCGTCATCATCTCGCGCTGGCTGTGGCCGTTGTTACCTGCCAGACCGCACAGCACCTACCCGTTCACCGACCAGATAGGCTTCGGCTGTCTCCAGCGTATCCTGAAAGCTCAGTTTTTTCACAACAGACGGGAAGAAAGACCGAATCAAATGATCTACAATACGTGCCTCTGCGCCATGCACGCCCACAATCACCGTCTGATATTTGCCCGGCGGGATGTAGCGCGTCACATCGGCCATGCGTGCAAGCAAGCGGTCAGGCATACGATGCGACTCTGACAGATCAATGACAAGCACAGGCTCATCTGTCGCTGCGGCAGCCATTGTGTGCCATGTTTCTGCCGCCCTCACAAGGTCATCTGCTGTCCAGTCACCGGCCAGCCGAATACATATGGCGCGAGGACACCGACCCGAACAGTCAACTTCTGCCGCCATACCTGACCTTTCATCATGTGTAACGCGATCTCTTACTACGATGATCTGGAGTATAGAGCGGTTTGCCACACTCCGAAACCCCGATGGCCCGGAACCCGCGTATTTTTTACGTCATGGCACATCTAACGCGCCCGAAGTTATAAAACGTAAACTTTCTGCCATGCCTGAGAACCTGACACATTGG
>JBCCQC010000800.1:0-2381 GCA_039024535.1 Chloroflexota bacterium | reverse complement strand
CGAAATTCTGGCGTGGGAAAACGTCCGCAATAATGCTGAAGCTAAGATCCGCTGGCAATTTACCGTTGATGATGCACGCCGCGTCTTCCGCGAGCATTACCCTGCTCTCTCATCTTGTTGAGGTACTAGTTTTATGAGGCTATGCCCCGAACAGAGAGCGGGCTAACTGAAAGGTCGTTTGCAGGTTGGGTTCAGCTTCGAACCACGCGAGGCGCTCTGCAATGGCAGAAAAGCGCGGGCCGGTGACATCCTGGCTGGTGAGCGGCGAACGGAATGTGTTGCGGATGACAGACTTTTGAATTTGCTGGTCGTCGAACATCAAGCTGTTGTTGACAAAGCTGATGCCACTCTGTACGTCGTAAATATCGGTACCGCTGTGGCCGCCCCATGCGGTTGTGCCTGTGGTGTAGGCAATTCCTGTGGCTACATTTATGCAGATGGCGCCATAGCGCAGGTCAGCGATAGCACGTTCGACAGCGGCTTTGACTGCCGGATCTTTCATGCTCTCCGGGTGAACAATAATCTCCGCGACGAGCGTTCCCCACAGTTTTTCGTTAACAAATTCCACGGCATGGGCGATGTAGTCTGCGATGGATTCTGCCTCAAGCGCCGTTGCTGACATCACAGCGCAAAAAGGCTCTGTGTCGAAGGTCACATCGTGTGCTGCGGTGGCGTCTACGTCGGTGATGTACGTCCACGGGAGTTCGCCATCTGCCGGGGTGCCGTTCTGGTGGGCGCTGGCCCTATGGCTGTTGACGACGGTGTCGTACAGGTTTTGCGCATGTGGGTAGTAGGCATGGCGGGTGGGTGTGGTGGCAAGTTTCGCGTTGACGGCATTGTTGAACGCCTTGCGCTGGTTCCAGCCAGCCCACTGTACAACCATGCGCGGTGTAAGGCAGTTGAACCCCGCGTTAATCACAAGCTGCCCGGTTAGCGCGTTGGCCTGGTACACAACGTCATCCGCAGACCACGGGCCGGGTATTATGATAACAGGGGTGATGTTGCCCAGTTCGGCGGTAAAGCGTTTCGTCATGCGGGGGGTGCGGTTCTGTTTATTGGCTGCGCCTTCGTCCCCGGTGCCAAACACAATGGCATCAAATGTTCTGTCAGAGCCAGTCACATGGAGTTCATCAACGAAATCGTGATGGATCAGAAAGTCGGCCTCATCCACGCCACCGTAAACCACACGCAGGAACCCGCGTGAGATCAACGGCGCGAATCCTTCTTCGATCAGCGGCCCCAGATACTCGTTAACCGGGTTCATCTTGAGCAGCACGACCTGATTTTCTACGAATAATTTGTAGAGGAAATCGCCGGGGATGAGCGCAGATACGTTGCCTGCGCCCAGCACCAGCGCGACGCGGCCTGTGTGATTGTGGGTGCGGTAGGTTTGCGCCTGATGTTCTTTTACCTGTGCTTCTGTTACGCCGGGGTTGAACCAGATTTCGCCGGAGAGCTTGTTGTATAGCAACTGGTCTTTGAGTCCCTTCGGGAATACCTGTGCAACGACACGGCCATCGTCACGGGTGTACACCTCGCCGGGAATTTGCGGGCGGCCATACTCGGTGATGTCTTTGAGTGATTGCTTCAGGGTTTGAAGCTGGCGGAACATCAGTGAGACGAACGTCCAGTCTTCACCGTAGCCCGGTTTGTCTGGCGTTAGCTTTTTGGCAGCGCGGCTATAATCGACCCAGCGTTCCGCGACGTTTTTAAGGGCAGGGGCGATTTCATCCAGAATCTGGATCCGTTCGGCGATGCCGAAATCGACCCAGCGGTTTTTGTTTGCGTAAAGGGCTTCCAGCGCGAATTCCATCTCTGCGCGGGTGGAGGGTGGCAGCCCATCATGTACGATTTGCTGCTCAGTTTTCGATAAATCCATCTGCTAACCCTGAAATTTTGCGTTATGTTTATAGTGATCTGCATTGTATCACAATCATTTACGGTAAGACGTAAAAAACACAGTCTGCTCATTGTGGACTGTGTTTCTGCGGGGTATTCACCTGTGTGGCAGGTCAAAACCTACCCGGTGATGGCGTTAAGGCCGGTAAGCTGGCGGCCTACCAGCAGCATATTGACTTCGTTGGTGCCTTCGTAGGTATAAATCACTTCAGCGTCAGTGAGCAGGCGGGCGACGTGGCGATCCGCAAGAATACCATTGCCGCCCATCGTTTCACGGGCCAGCAGCGCCACCTGACGGGCCTTTTTTGCATTGTTGTACTTCGCCATCGACGCAATCCCCTCATCAATCTGGCGAGAGGCGGTGAGCGCGGCCATCTGGAAGCAGATCAACTGCATCTGCGTTACTTCGGTTGCCAGTTCTACCAGTTTTTGCTGGATAAGCTGGAAGCTGGCGATGGGTTTGCCGAACTGCTCACGGCTTT
>JBCCQC010000799.1:0-2383 GCA_039024535.1 Chloroflexota bacterium | reverse complement strand
GGGAGCACGTAGCCACCGTTGTAGTCTGTGTGGCCCCCATCAACATAGACCGCTACACCCTCATCGCCCTGCGTGCCCGCGACGATGACCGGGTTAACCTGCATCACACCACACATAACGCTGACGAGCAATACGATCTCACCGGCTACAACTCGAAAGTCGGGCACTGGCTCAACCCTATCCTTGCAATGACAGACGTATTGCAGCGCAACGGCTACGACCTGCACGGCTGGGATGGCGTCATCGCCAGCGAACTGCCCGACGGCATTGAAATGGGTGCCGAAGCCGCCCTCATGATCGGTGCAGCCTCCGCCTTCGCAGTCACCTCAGCGTTCGACTTCGACCGCGAAGCCATCGCACGTTTAGCACAAACCGCCCGCCGCGAATGGCTGGGGATGCCGCTGGGCGTTGGTGACCTGCTCAGTATTGCCATCGGTCAGGCAGGGCAGGCCCTGCTGGTAGACGAACTGAATGGCGACTATGAACGTGTGGACTTCCCGGAAACTGCACGTGCCATTGTGCTGGACACTGGCGAACGTGTAGATGCCGCCGCACTGCGCAACCTCATCGAAACCCGCATTGCAGAAACCGAAGTCGCCGTGAAGTCCTACCGGGTGAACCACCTGCGTGACCTCAGCATGAGCCGCTTCGAAAAAGATGCCGAAGAACTGGATGATCTTGTATCCAACCGTGCCAAGCACATCCTGACGGAAAATGGCCGCGCCATCCTCGCATCAGAGATGCTGCGCAGCAGTGCCATCGCCACCGTAGGCCGCCTGATGAACGACAGCCACGAAAGCCTGAAAGACCTCTACGATGTCACATCAACCACTGCCGATCAGGTTGTAGGCAGTGTGCTGGGCCTGCCCAACGTGCTGGGCGCACGCAGCACCGATTACGGCATGGGCGGCGTCAATGTAGCACTCGTCAGCGATCTTTCCGCAGACACAGTAAGCAAACTGGTCATCTCAGACTACAAGCGGGCCAGCAACGGTGGTGAGGTCTTGGCGTTCGTCACGCGTGTTGTCCATGGGGTGAAGCTGCTATAGCGCCCATGATAGTACCGTTACCACCCATACATTGCACATCAGCAGAACCTTAACGGAATGGACGATAGCAACAACCCGCTTATCATACAGGGGTCGCCACCCCCCGCACGCGCCGATGCCCGCCGCAACCGTGAACACCTGCTGGAAGTCGCACAGCATCTTTTCACTCAAAATGGGGTAGAAGCCGTGTCAATGACATCTATTGCAGACGCCGCAGATGTAGGCAAAGGCACACTCTACCGGCACTTCAGCAGCAAGGTTGAACTGTGTAACGCACTGCTGGACGAGGACATGCGCAACTTACAGGCAAACATCCTCACCTACATGCGCGAACACGACGACCCGACAGAAAAACTGCTCTGGTTTGTACAACAAATTCTGGATTTCGTCCTGCGCAACGAGGCCATGCTGAACGTCGACCAGGGGGCACGCGGCGTGAGCCTCGGCCACGTGGCCCATCGCTGGTGGCGGCAAACCCTCGTTGGCCTGCTCAAGCAATGCCAGCCCGCTTCAGACGTCAACTACACCGCAGATGTGCTCTACGTCATGCTGGATGTCAACACAGTACGGTTCCAGCGCAACGTCCTCAACTACACCCCGCAGCAAATCCACGATGGACTGCGCCACACAGCAGAAAAACTATCACGACCCTAGATAACATCACGCCTGTGTTTTGCGCCCCCCACGTCCACACAAAATCAGATAACTGTACATCAGCGCCCCCGTTCCCAGCCCCGTTGCAACCTTAATCGCAAAGGACGCGTCCGACGGCGACAGAAAGCCCTCCACAGCACCAGAAATCAACAGCAGCAAAATACCCAGCGTCACCAGCGCCGCCGCACGGCGGGCCGTCCGCGCAATGCTATCGCGCCGCGAGTAAATACCCGGTTGGATCACCGCCCACCCCACCTGCATACCCGCCCCACCAGAGATAAAAATTACAGACAGTTCCACCACACCATGCGCAAACACAAAATTCGTCAGCTCATAGCCCAGCCCATAATGATAAGCCAGCCCCAGCACCGCCCCGATGATGAGACCGTTATAGGTCAGCACATACACCGACACAATCCCCAGCGTAATGCCCCCGCCAAACGCCAGCAGCGCCACACGAATGTTATTCGTCGCAATCGTAGACATCGCAGCCGGGCGCTCCTCCGGCGGAATCTCCGTCCAGATCGTCTGGTCAGCCAGCAGCGCCCGGTTTGGCTCCAGTCCCAGCGGCCCCGCCACCGCCGGATTAATGTACGCCAGCCGAAACCCGACGATAAACGGCACCAGAAACAACGAAAACGCCACAAACGTAAACACCCACGTCTGCCGGAACGTTTGCG
>JBCCQC010000798.1:0-2399 GCA_039024535.1 Chloroflexota bacterium | reverse complement strand
TTGTGTTCATTGGATGACACGTATTCTACCGCTTGAAATCGTCGGTTTGCCACGTTTGCCACCGGAGTGTGCTGCTGGTGGTGTTATTGCCATGTATCAGTTGCAGGTGCGGGTCATCCAGCGGCACCACATACAGCGGGAATTTGCTGTTTCGTTCCAGTTGCAGCGCCAGCCGGGTGCCGTTTGGTGCCCACACATACTGCGGGGTGCGGCTGCTGCCCACCGTGATGAGCGGTTCGAGGTTGCCAGCGGGCAGGGTGAGCGTGTGCAGATGGTGGATGTCTTCGTCGGTGTCCTCAGTGCGGCAGATAATCACTGGCTGTGTGGGTGACCAGCGCGTACACGCTGCCAGCCCCGGATGCTGTGCGATAATGTCCATTGGTGGCTGTTCGCCAGATACGCTGGCAATCTGTAGTGCGTCTATGGTGCCGTTTGCCAGCGCAGAAACGCGCACCCACGCTCCATCTGCTGACCATTCCATGACGTAAATGCCACTTACCGGTAGCCGGAACAGGGGGCTGGCAGTGCCGGTTGCGACCTCGTGCAGGTAGACCACCCCGGCACCATTACGAATGCGGACGTAGACAAAACGCTCTCCGTCTGGTGACCAGTGATTGACGTTGTCGTTAAGATTGCCGGTGGCAATACGCTGTGTTTCGCCGGTATTTACGTCCAGCAGGGTAAGCCGCCGCCGGGCGCTGCTGGCATTGCCGCTCATGAACAGGCAGCGGTGCGGGTGGGCATCTGCGCAGCGGCTGTACAGCAGTTCGTTGTCAATCAGCGTCAGGTCATCTGTCGCAACGTCCAGCAGGTACAGCATAATGCCAAACGTACCGGCAACATGTACCATGACGTTTTCCATGCCGGGTTCCCAGTAGACGGCGTTGACGTCATCCTTCACCATATATTCCGCGCCATCCGGGGCGGTGCGGTACATGGTATGTACCACCCATGTGTACGGCGCGGCCTGTAACAGGCGGCTGCCGCGCATCGTCAGCGAACGCGGCCCGGCGGGGGAGTCTGCTGTGTATTCGTCCGGGACGCCGGTAAACTGACGGCCCATGCTGTAGGTGCGGGCATAGCCCACGTCCAGCATGTAGTGGGCACCGCGCCGCATCATAATCGGCGGAAGCTCACGGGCACGGCCTGCACTGACGGCCCCGACGATCATCCCGGCCAGCAGCGCAATAGTTACCAGCGCCACCTGTAGCAGTCTAGCCATAGGGTGTTTGCCTCTGGAAGGTTTCGGTTGTGGATTCAACGAGTTCCATAAACCCGGCCACGTTGTCGATTTCGTGGGTGGGCAGTTTTGCCGCTACCTTGATGCTGTTGCCGTCGCGGTAGCCCAGCAGCAGTTTGCGTTTTTTCACAGATACCTTGAGCACGTTCCAGCCAATCTGATATTCGTTATTCAGTTCGATTCCCTCCGGGGTGACGACCAGTAACGGATGCACCTTGAAGGGCTTGTTCAGGCGCAGCCGCTGGCCCATGCGTGTGCCAATCTCTGCGGCGTAGAACCCCCGTACTCGCTTGAGGAAGCCGCGCAGGTCGCCGTGTTCTGGCGTTACGCGGTATGTTTCGCCGTCGCGCATCAAAAAGCTCACCTCGCCCCATTGCAACACGGGCTGCTTACGGATGAAGAGATAGCGCGGGTTTTCTCGCACGGTTTTGACTGCGTTCCAGCCGTATTTTTGCTGCGTGTCACCACGAATCCACACAAAGCCCACGTCGTAAAACCGGACTTCTTCTGTGCGGCGGCGGGTGTAACGGATGAGGTTCACAATGGCCCGCGATGCGCTGACGATGAGGATGAGCATGGCGATTACACGCCCGCCCACCAGCGTCCCGATTTCAAAGGCATTGGGGGGCAGCCGCCCGATAGACATCAAATTCAGGTTGATGATAGCATCCACCACCAGCGGTAAACCCAGCATAAAAAACACGCCGCCACCCGCCAGCATACCGATGATGGCGCGGTTCAGGCGCTGGCGGTAAATACTGCGATCCACCTTTGCGCGGTAGACCAACCGGGGTTTGTCCCGGTAAACGTCCTGTGGTTCGTCAAGGTAATTGACCATAAGCAAGCCTCACCGGAATGAATGAGCGAATGATAATGCGGATGCCAGCAATGTACGATGCTGTTGGCGAACTTCGCAGCGTGCTACGCTCGGGTTCAGCACGCTGAACCCCTGCCGAAAATGAGTTCGCTAACAACGTTACACACTGCACAAACCCGACATACTGCCTATTATAAGCTATAGAGAAGCGTTAGAACCCGCCCGATTGCGCAACGAAACCCGTTACTGTTACGTCTAACCAGTATAATGAGACACCGTTTCTAGCATAGAGAAGTGAAGGCTATGGACTACAAACCAGACAATCCCCCACCCCGGCGGCCA
>JBCCQC010000797.1:0-2405 GCA_039024535.1 Chloroflexota bacterium | reverse complement strand
GCGCAGGCCCGCTTCCATTGCCTGTGCAGCATCCTGTGCCAGGGCCGGTTCCGGTAGCAGCGGGAGCAACAACGCCATAGCCGCTACAATCAGCCATGTTCTTACACCCGGTCGGGTTATCATCCGTGAATCTGCCTTTCTGCTATCTCGATCATACCTGCTGGTGAAACGTAATCTGAAAGCGTATGAGCAGCGTTAGCAACGGATGATGAACAGGTGCAATATAAGATGTCTGTTCATAAACTGGCATGTGGCGCCGTTTTGTACCGAAATATGATATGCTTGGCGCGTTGAAATAACACCAACTTGAGAAGAAACAGAAACCGATGGCAGACCGCACAAACGAACAGTGGTTAGCAGAACTCCGGCCAGACCACCCCGCCCAGGCCGAGGCAATTGAAGACCTGCGCCAGCGCCTCAAACGCTCCATCTTCTACTATCTAAGCCGCGAACGCAGCGACCTGAGCAGCCTTGCCACGCAAGAAATTGACCAGATGGCGCAGGACATGGCCCAGGATGCCGTGCTGCGCGTGCTGGATAATATCGACACCTTCCGGGGGGCCAGCCGCTTTACCACATGGGCCACCAAAATCGCTATCCGCATGGCAATCAGCGACCTGCGCCGCGCACACTATAAAGACTACAGCCTGGATGACCTCACCATTGGCGGGGAACTACTGCCGTCACTCTCTGACGCGCAACCCGCACCCACCCAGGGGCCACGCCCCCCGAACCCGGAAAGCGCCACCGAACGCGACGATGTAATGGAAAAAATCAGGGCCGCCATCGAAGAAGCCCTCACAGAGCGCCAGCGGGCCGCCCTCGTCGCCATAGCAATTGACGGCGTGCCGATGGAAATTGTGGCCGAACGACTGAATACCAACCGCAACGCGCTGTACAAGCTGCTGCACGATGCGCGTAAAAAACTGCGCACGCACCTCGAAGCGCAGGGCCTTAACATGGATTACATGATGAACCTGTTCGGGCGCTGAGCGCCACCGCGAAAACATTGTTTTTCGCCTGCCCTATAGGGACAGAGCCAGCTCTCTGTCCACTGGCTAACGACCATGCCACACAGATCCCTTTCATAACCGGAGCCGCTTTTTGTTTCGCGTTACCCTCCGCATCATCCCCCTGCTGATCGTAGTACTGGCCGTGTCGCTGGTTGTAGTCAACGTGAGCGCTCGCACCATCCCACCAACGCCGCTGGAAAGCATGGGCTACCCGCACCGGGACTGCGGCGGGCCGTGCCTGCTGGGGTTACATGTGGGCGTTGCCACCGCAACCGATGTAGAAACCCTGCTCACACAGCGCCATATCGCATTCCCACACGAACCCGGTGAACTTTCCAGCAGCCCCACCGTAAACCTGATTGCACCGCAGACCCTGAACACCACCGGCGCCTACATCTATATCAGCTTTGACGAAAACGATGTGATTCACCTGCTTGGCGTGCGTGACACACTCTGCATGACCGATGTGCTATCTGCACTGGGCCTGCCCGATGACGCCATCCG
Organism: Chloroflexota bacterium; assembly: GCA_039024535.1. Taxonomy (GTDB): domain Bacteria; phylum Chloroflexota; class Anaerolineae; order Aggregatilineales; family Phototrophicaceae; genus DAOTTY01. The sequence continues at coordinate 888 of JBCCQC010000797.1, read as the reverse complement.
CCACCGCAATCGCAGTGTAGTGTATTCCTACTGGTATGGCGACGACAGCATCTGGATTTTCCACAGCAGCACCCGCAGCCGCAACGAAATCATTGAGGTGCAGATGTTCACCTTCGAGCACTTCCGCACCCGCGAACGCTATAACCTCAGCCAGTACACCCCCTACCGGCTGCCCGTCGAGGATTATCGTCACGGCTGTTAGGCTCCGGCTTCTGAGCGGACGTAACCGCTACGCTAATTTAAATTGATTTATAAGTGATATAGAATTGTCAATATGCGTTGAGATAATGCTGCGATGCCATTATGATGACTTCATTACTGTTATTGTCATCCAGGGAAGTTACTCATGCAATACATTCGAGCGCTGGTAGGCACTGCTTTGCTTACGGCTGCGCTGCTCTTAACCGGCACAATCACCCCGCACACCGCAAATGCCTCATCCCCGGCAACAGAAATTCTGACAATTGTGAACAGAGAGCGCGAAGCCGTTGGCGCAGGGCCGCTTACCCTGTGCGATGAGTTAACCGTAGCGGCGCAGCGCCATGCAGAGGATATGGTAGCAAATAACTTTTTGGGTCACACTGGCTCCGATGGTAGCCGAAGCTGGGATCGCATTCGTGCCGCCGGTTACGACTGGAACAGCACAAGCGAGAATATCGCGTGGGGGTACGCCACAGCCAGCAGCGTTATGCAGGGTTGGATGAATAGCGATGGGCACAGGGTCAACATTGTAAACCCGGAGTTTGAACACATGGGGCTGTACCTGCACCCGACGAATAATCACTGGGTGCAAACCTTTGCCGTGGGCGATACATGCAGCAACCAGCCCGTGCGCTTTCCAGATATGAACGCCGACGACCGCGTTACCCCGGCAGATGCCGTTTTTGT
>JBCCQC010000796.1:0-2407 GCA_039024535.1 Chloroflexota bacterium | reverse complement strand
GCAAAAGCCACACCCTCGCCTCAATGCCCTGCGAGACAACCCACACATTCACATCACAGGATGGGTGGAAGCTGTGCAACCTTACCTCGCCGCTGCTGACGTGTACATTGCGCCGCTGCGTATGGGCAGTGGCACCCGCCTGAAGATCCTGGAAGCAATGGCGTCACAGTGCGCAATGGTCGTCACTTCTGCGGCGGCTGCCGGGTTAACGCAGGAAGCTCACGAGAGTATGCACATCGCCGATGAACCTGCACAGCTAGCCGTTGCCATCATAGATTTACTGCAACATCCTGAGAAGCGCGTTAAGCTAGGGCAGCGTGCCAGCACCTGCGTTCGGTCACACTATGACTGGTCTGTGCTGATTCCACGTTTACTCAACGTCTACAGGGAAGTCGGGCTTGAATAGACTGAACCAGAACATCATGGAAAAACCGCTGGAAGACCTCCTGCGTGACAGAGAAGCCCTTGCTATACGGAATAAAACGCTTGCAGATGCCTACCACCAGACACCACTCCGCCATCGGGTGCGCCGCTACTTCCTGAACTTCCTTGCAAATGCCTATGTGCCGCCATCACGCCGTGCCGGGGTGACTGACCGTATTCTGCTGATTCGACCGGATCATGTGGGGGATGTACTGCTAACCACACCGGCCATCCGTGCGCTGCGTGAGCTGTACCCGCACACAGAGATTCACGCGCTGGTGGGGCCGTGGGCCGGTAACGTACTCTCTAACTTCGATGAGGTTGACCTTGTACTGACAATTCCATTCCCCGGCTTTACGCGGGAGGCCCCGCCGGGAGACATACGCTCACCGTATCAGTTTGCGGTACAAACATCCCGGCGGCTGCGGCGGATTGGCTATGCGAAGGCCATTGTGTTTCGTCCCGATCACTGGTGGGGGGCATGGCTGGCACGGTTGACCGGAATCCCGGAGCGAATTGGCTATGATGACACTAATACCGCACTGTTCCTCACGCATACTATCCCGCGCCACGCTGCCCACGCCGTAGCACAGAATATGGCCCTCGTCGGTGCGCTCAGCGGCAAGACAGTCCCCACGGATCACAACAACGCCCCACTGATGTTTCCAATCAGCGATGTAGATAGGGCTTATGTGCAGGGCTACCTCAGTGAGTGGGATGTTGCCGGTAGCGACCGAATCATATGCATTCATCCCGGCTCCGGCACGGCCATTAAGCAGTGGGATATCGCAAAATGGGCGCAAACAGCAGATATTCTCTCTGAGCAGTTGGATGCTACAGTAGTTTTCACCGGCAGCGATGCCGAATACCCGCTGATTAACGAGATCAGCAGCCAGATGGAAAGCCCAACTATCACCATTGCCGGGGATACCGACATCGGGCAGCTTGCCGCGCTCTACAGCAGCGCACAGGTCGTCATCGGCCCGGATAGCGGCCCGATGCACATTGCCCTTGCTACCGGCACCCCCACCGTCACGCTGTTTGGCCCCGCAGACCCGGCAGAGTTCGGGCCGTGGGGTGACCCGCGCAAACATGCGATGCTAACGACCGACATCAGGTGCCGCCCCTGCCGCATCCTCGATTGGAGCAGCGACGACCCACGCTACCACCCCTGCGTGCGGGACATTACCGTAACGCAGGTGCTCACGGCGGCGCGGCTGGCCGCCAGCTACAAAACTCGCTGATCTACCGCAGCACGCCCCTATCCATCTTCGGCAACAGGCTGGCCGCTTTCCATCTTTGCATGGCGGTCTGCGAGCCGTTCCTGCATCTTCTTTGTGCGTGGGCGCACCCGTACCGGGCTGGCTTTCTCCGGGAAGCGTGCTGTAACCGGCGCAAAAAACGCTACCAGCGGCTTAATGTCCGCTTCAATGTCGCCAGTGGGCGTAAATGCTTCGCCGATGCCAATCGTCTTTTCTGCGTAATCCATATAGCCGGGCACCACGGGCAGGTCTGCCCCCAGCGCGATGTAATAGAAGCCGCTGCCCCAGTATTCCACTTTGCGCAGGCGTCCCTCCGGTGCAATCATCAGGATAACTTTATCAACCGAATTGACGTACTCGACCACCTGCTGCACGGTGTTGCTATTCGGATGATTGCGGTCGATCTGGATGCCGTTTGACCACACGGACAGGTGATTTAACGGAAATGGCAGGTCATTGGCGACGAGATAGCTAATCTTGATGCCGAGCCGCCACGCCATCATCACCATCAGAAATACATCGAGGTTCGAGGTGTGCGGCCCACCAATCATCACAAACTTTGCCTTATCCGGCACATTGCCAATCAGCTTCCAGCCCATCATGCGCAGGATAAACGCGGCAATTCCCTGAACGATGGGGGATACCTTCGGCACATTTTGAAAATCTTTGTTCATTACTGTGGTTCCATTCAAATTAAGGTCTATTTCTATAAACACACCCGG
>JBCCQC010000795.1:0-2412 GCA_039024535.1 Chloroflexota bacterium | reverse complement strand
GCTGATAGTTGAGTTTAGCCGGAGCGTTCTCTATCATGGTTGGCTGTGTCATCCAAACTATCTGAGAGAGTGAACAGTTATGAGTTTGAGTATTGGACTGGTCGGGCTGCCAAACGTGGGCAAAAGCACGACCTTTAACGCGCTGACGAAAGAACAGAATGCCGTCGCCGCAAACTATCCCTTCGCTACCATTGAGCCAAACAAGGCTATTGCCCCCGTGCCAGATAAGCGCGTGGATAAACTGTCGGAACTGTCAAAGTCTGCGCAGACGATCTATGCGACGATTGAGTTTGTGGATGTTGCCGGGCTGGTCAAGGGGGCCAGCCAGGGTGAGGGGCTGGGCAATAAATTTCTGGGCAATATCCGCGATGTAGACGCGATTTTGCATGTGGTACGCTGCTTCGAAGACGAAAATGTAGTTCATGTGAGTGGCGAACCCGACCCACGCAGCGACATTGAGATTATCAACACGGAACTGATTCTGGCCGACCTGCAGCAGCTCGAAAAGAAGCACGAACGCCTGCAAAAACAGTCAAAAGCGGATAAAGACGCCCGCGCGATGGTGGCTGTGGCTGCAAAGATCAGGGATTATCTGGGCGAGGGCAAGATGCTGACGGCGTACCCGGATCGTGACACCGAGGAGTTTATTGAGTTAAACAAAGAGATGCGCTTCCTCACAGCCAAGCCAATCATTTTCGCAGCCAACGTTAGCGAAGACGACCTTGAAGCGGACAATGAATATGTCAAGATCACGCGCCAGATTGCCGAAGAACAGGGCGGCGACGTGATTAAGCTGTGCGCAAAGCTGGAAGAAGACATGGCCGGGATGAGCGATGAAGAACGCGCCGAATACCTCGAACTGGCCGGGATTGAAACGGACGGCCTCGACCAGATCATCCGCAAGGGGTACAGCATTCTGGGTTTGCACAGCTACTTCACGACCGGCGAAAAAGAATCGCGGGCGTGGACAATCCATGAGGGTTACACCGCACCACAGGCCGCCGGGGTTATCCACACAGACTTTGAGCGTGGTTTTATTCGTGCAGAAGTGGCCGACTACAACGAGTTTGTGCAATTGGGCGGGTGGCCGCCGGTGAAGGAAGCGGGGAAGATGCGTCTTGAGGGGCGTGATTATATCGTCAAAGACGGCGATGTGATCCTATTCCGCTTCAACGTGTAGGAGTGACCGTGTAAGGGCACGGCATGCTGTGCCCTTACCATCACCCGGTGTTAAATCTTCACTGGCATGTGCGTCTTTCCGGATTCATACGCCGCCATCACGATCTGTAACGCCTTCAGGCCATCGTTACCGGTAATCAGTGGCTGGCGTTCTTCGCGGATGCTGGCCGCGAACTCCTGAATCATCGCCAGATTGCTGTCGCTGCCCCAGTAATGCCACAACGGACGCTGTGCATCGCCCTCATATACCGTGAGCTTCTGGTTGAAGTAGTCATTGCGTAGCACGCCACGCTCTGCAATCCAGTCAATTTTGACGTTGCCCCATGTTGGATAGAAACCCGGACGACTCCATGAGGCATCCAGCGAGATGAACATGCCATTGCTGAACGTAATCATCAGCAGGCCCGCTGTGTCAATATTCAGCCGTCCCTGCGGGAAGAGATTATCCACTTCTGCGTACACTTCGACGGGTTCTGCGCCGGTAAACCAGCGCATCATATCCACCACATGCACCGTATGATCCATCACCGCACCGCCTCCTGCCAGTGTGGGATCGCTGAACCATGCCCGGTGATAGTCCGGGTTTTCGCCCTGATTGGTGGTGTTCGCGCAGTAGAGGGTGCCCATATCGCCGTTGTTGAGGGCTGTTTTCATCTGCGCGGCTACCGCACTGAAGCGCATCGGGAAGGCAATCATCAGGTTGACTCCGGCGCGATCACACGCGGCAATCATCGCTTCGGCATCTGCGATGGTGGTGGCGATGGGCTTCTCGCACAGCACATGCACACCTGCCGCTGCTGCCATTTCTACCAGCGTACGGTGATTGTTGTTCTCGTTGCAGACGATAACGCCATCCGGTTTTTCTGCCAGTAGTGCTTCGTAGCCGTCAAACGTGGGGGAGTCGAACTGTGCCGCGAACTTTTTACGGCGCTCTACGTCATCGTCCGCAAAACCGATGTATTCTACATCCGGCATACTGCGCAGGTTGCCAATGTAGCCTTCGGCGTGCAGGTGCGCAAAGCTCATAATACCGATTCTGAGTTTATCCACGGTTACACCTCCACAGCTTTGAGTTCTACAAGCAGGCCGGTTTTCGCAGATTCGCGTGCTGCCAGTGCAATTTGCAATCCGCGCAGCGCATCCAGTGGGGTAACGCGGAATGGAGTATCGTTCATCAGCGCGTCGTAAAAGTGGCGTACTTCTGCGGCCCATGGGTCTTCGCTCAGCGGACTC
>JBCCQC010000794.1:0-2417 GCA_039024535.1 Chloroflexota bacterium | reverse complement strand
GTGGCACGCCATCCTCAAAGATGTTCTTGAACTCAGCGGGATAGTCCGGCGAGAAGAAAATATTGTGGTGCGCCAGCGTTTCATATTGCCCTTCCACGCCCAGCAGCATAATAAACCCGGAGCAGGACGGCTCAACGCTGGTTAAATGCTTTAGCCGCTGTGGGGTTGCAATTTCGGACGGCAGCATTTTCTCATACACCAGCGCGACATCAAAATTTGTAACGATCGCATCGGCTGTGATAGCCTGCCCACCCTGAATGACAATGCCTGTCGCACTACCATTTTCCACAGTGATCTGCTCTACCGGGCAGCCGGTATAAATCTCCACACCAAGTTCAGTTGCCAGCTTTTCCAGCGCAGATGCAATCGCATAGATGCCGCCCTGCGGGTACCACACGCCGCCGTTCAGTTCGACGTGTGCAATCACATTGAGTGTGGCCGGGGCGCGATAGGGACTCGCGCCGGTATACGTCGCAAACCGCCCCAGCATCTGCCGCATCTGCGGGGAACGTACAAAGCTCTCAATAGCACCGTTCATGGTGCGCAGTGGGTCTACGGCAGGCATCTCGTGTGGTGGGACGCTGAGAATATCCCATATTTTCGGCGGCTCGTTGTAGATAAACACCGGCCCGGTGATCCGGTGAATTTTCGCAGCGTAGCTTAAATAGCGCAGGTAGCCTTCAACGTCGCGCTCGTCAAACTTTTCGATTTCCGCACTCATTTTTGTCAGATCGGCGCTCGCATCCAGTACACTGCCGTCCGGGTAAAAGTATCGCGTCAGTGGGTCTACAGGCAGCAGCGTGAGGTAGTCGTTCAGGTCACGTCCGGCATACGCAAATAACTCCTCGAATACATGACGCATCGTAATCACAGAGGGGCCGGTATCCCAGCGGAATCCCTCAGCGCGGACTTCGCCCATTTTGCCGCCCACCTGATCGTTTTTCTCATACACCTGCACCTGCCAGCCATCGGCAGCCAGACGTATAGCAGCGGTCAGTCCGGCAATGCCAGCGCCAACAATAACGGCTCGTTTTGCCATGTTTATGAAGTCCTCGCGGTTTTACGGCGTACAATCGTGCGATCTTTCCAGCGGGGGCCACCATAGCGCACCTGCCAGTAGATGCCCTGTGCGGCAATGCGTGTCATCAGCAGCACAGAAACCGGCATGAGCAGTGCATCATGGGGGCGTTGCAGTGTGGCAGCAGCCGTCAGCGCTCGAATGAGCATCGCCAGCGCGATCAATGCCAGTGCCCATGCAGCATCCAGCCAGTTTGTGGTGAAAATGCTGCTCACCAGCCACACCCACGGGTACAGGAACACAACCCAGTGGAACAGTGACCCGGCCAGCAGGCCCGCTAGGCTATCGCCATAGCCTGCGATAATGTTTTTGCCATAGCCATCGCGCACTTCGCGCCAGCCGTTGTACATGTGGCAGTTTACCAGCCCCGTACCATCTGCGATGCGGAGTTGTAACCCGCTGCGCTTGACAGTCTGCGCCAGCCGAATGTCTTCCACGATTTCATCACTGACGGCAGCATGTCCGCCGATTTGCTCGTAGGCTTTGCGGCGAAAAACCATACACTGTCCGTTCGCCACCCCGAACACCGCCCACGGAATGTGATGCACTGATAGATGCGGCAGATAGCCCAGAATCACAAACGCCATCAGCGGCACAACCAGCCGTTCACCCCATGTATGCGTTTCCTGCGTAGACCACACGGTCAGCATATCAGCGCGGCTGTCTGCCACCATATCAACCACACTCTGAAGCGCAATCGGGTTCCATTGCACATCTGCATCTGTGAAAATCAACCACTCGCCCTGCGCGGCCTCGCTCAGTTGATGGCAGGCCCAGTTTTTACCGGCCCAGCCATCCGGCAAGGGTTTGCCGGAGATAATGCGTAGTCTGGTATCACCGTTCGCAGCCTGTATTGCCTGCTGCGATGTGCCGTCTGTAGAGTTGTCGTCCAGCAGCACGATTTCGTAGTTTGTGTAGGTCTGTGCCAGCAGGTTGCTGATTGTTCTCGCAATTACATCTGCCTCATTGCGGGCAGGGATCAGCACGGAGATCAAGGGTGTCTCATTGGTTTGCGAGGCTTTGCCCACACGCAGCATCGTAAACACGTTCAGGATGGTGACGATGCTGAACCAGACCAGCACACCAGTGATGAAAACAGGCAGAATCAGCGATGCCATAGCTGTGCCACTCGCATCACCCACGGCTGTACCCCCGGCGGTTTAGGGAGTTCGCGGCGGTGCGTCCAGATCAGAAAGATCATGCCCAGCACCCAGTATCCGAACCAGAACTGTGGCGCACGTACCAGCACCAGATACAGGCCTACACTCAGGCCCATAAACATCGTGACCCATGCGCTTTCCCTGATGGACACATACCACAACGCCAGCATCAGTCCGCC
>JBCCQC010000793.1:0-2427 GCA_039024535.1 Chloroflexota bacterium | reverse complement strand
TCACGCAGATGCGGTTGCGTGTGGAGGCATTCCAGATGGATGCTTTTTCTGGCGATCTTTCCAACGCCGGGAGCATGTATGTTGATGTTGATGTGACAAAAGACGAAAACGAGAGTGTGCAGATGGCGGCCTTCGGGACGGATGTAACCGTATTACCCGGCTAGCTGTTTGCTGGAGGATGTACCCATGACGATGGTGAGAAAAACGGTCGAAGACCCCGGAAAAGACTTTATTCCCGTTCCGCGCCGCACGCTGTACCGGCGGTTGTGGCGGTTCGGGCTGCGGACGGCGGCCCTGTTCTTTATTAATGCGCATGTTAGCGGTCGCAAGAACTTCCCTGCACAGGGGCCGGTGATCCTTGTGGCGAACCATAATGCGATTATCGAGGTGGGGATGTTGCAGGCGTATGCACCGTACCCGCTTGAATTTCTGACCACGGGGGACATCCCGCTGGAGCCGCGTTTTGCGCTGCTTGCCAGCATTTACGGCTATATTCCGGTCAAGCGCGGCAGTATGGATCGCAGTGCGATGAACAAAGCCCTGAGTGTGTTGCAGCAGGGTGGCGTGGTGGCTCTGTTCCCACAGGGCGGCATCTGGGAAACCCGCGTGACCCAGGCGCATACCGGCGTGGCATGGCTGAGCCAGAAAAGCGGCGCACCTATTGTGCCGGTTGGTTTTGGTGGCACGGAAGGCAGCATCACCCGTGCCACGCGCTTCCAGCGTCCGTCAGTCACGATGAACGTGGGCGCACCTATCCCCGCTACGCCGGAGAAAGTCGCCGGGAAATCTCGTAAGGAAGTGCTGGAAGAAAGCACCGGTGAGGTGATGCAGGCCGTTTTCGATCTCATCCCGCAGTGGGAAAAAGATAGCTGGCGCAGGCTGGCTGCTGAAGAATTCGAACTGCACTTAGACATGGTGAGTGGCAGCGGGCACAGCGCTAACGGTAGCACGCCGCAGGTGGTGAATGCGACTGCGGTTGCGCGGTTTTTCCATCGCCCGGTGCTGCTGGACGCCATGCGCCGCAACCTTGGCATGGATGTGGGCGTGCTGGAGCGTTTGCGCACAGAGCGTGACGCGGCTGCGATTGCCGCTGCGCTGGATGTGGTGCTTACGTACACCACGGAAACTAACCCTTACTTCCTCACCTACCGCTTTGGCAATGATGAGGGCCACGCGATGGAAGCAGGGCTGGCCGAACTGCGTGATGCGGCGCGATGGGCTGCGGAAAATGGCTATAACTTCAGTATCAAGCCGGTGCGCCGCTACCGGATGGAAGGCGAAGCGGACTATACTGTAGAAGAATACCCGAACCTGGTGCAGGAACTATAAGACTATGCAAGCAGGGCCACAGAACGGCCCTGCGCACCCCCTAACCAGCTTATAATCTACGAATACTGTCCGGCGGTGTTGTGTGCCATGCGGATGGGACGCGGGAGGCGGTATTTTGGCGTGACACTGAGGGTAAATTCGATGGCAGATGCGAGGTCGGTTTTGTGGCCGACGGAGACATACACCGGCTTGACGTTTGTGCGTGTGCGCAGTACCGCCCCGATGGTCTCACCTTTATGCGTGATCCACTCATAATCGCCCTTGTTGTTACCCGGTTCGGCATAGTCCCCGATGAAATGCGTTTTGCCCACACCAATCGTCGGGCGCCCCAGCCATAACCCCATGTGCGTGGCAATCCCCATACGGCGGGGGTGGATGCGCCCCATACCGTCGAATACGAATACGTCCGGTTCCTGTTGTAGTTGCCCGAACGCTTCTTCCAGCACTGGCCCTTCGCGGAATGTGAGCAACCCCGAAATATAGGGAAATGGCGTGGGCTGCGAGGCTGTTACCGACTCGACCACGTGGAGTTCCGGGTAGGTGAGCACCACGACTGCCGCCTGCGAGATGTTGTTTTTTACGCTCACGTCTACACCGGCGAGGTACTTCACAGCAGCAATGTCCAGCGGTGTATCGTGAATGACGGTGCTGGCAAGGTCTTTTTGAATTTGGACGGCCTCCTTTGAGGTCACGTTCCAGCCGTGCAGGTGATTGATTTCCATGCGTTTTACCAGCCCTCGTCGCCGGGGGAGATGTTGTTATATTTTACGCCGTAACGGTCTTCGGCCATCATATCCGCGACGGTTTCTCGCCATGTTTTATAGTGGGCGGTGGTTTTGTGGGCCGCCGATGCATCCTCGTCAATGTATACCTCAATGAGCACAAAGCGCGTGGGATCGTCCTGCTGCTGGATCACGTCGAAGCGGGCGCAACCGGGTTCTTTGTAGCTGTTGATGGCGTTGTGGAGTGTCGCTGTCTGGAAGGCATCGACGGAGTCTGGCTTGATGTGGATGTGTACCAGAACAATGTGCATGATGGGTTTTCTTTCGCTGGCCTGTCAGTCCAGTACGATTGTACCACGGCCCACGTACACGATGT
>JBCCQC010000792.1:0-2431 GCA_039024535.1 Chloroflexota bacterium | reverse complement strand
GGGATGGGCAGTTGCAGCAGCAGCCAGCGTTCGGCGTGGTCGCTGAGGGGGTAGGTGATGTTGCCAAAGCAGCCGAATGGCCTGCCCGTGATGTTTGCGGGGCAGCCTTCGCAGTGTTTTGCCAGCGGGTTTAGCTGGTTGGATGCCTCCAGAATCTCACTGACGCGCACAGTTTCGGTTTCTTCGTCCCCGCCAGCGGCAGCACTACGAGACAGTTCGAAGCCCATTTCGGTGTAGGGGCGGTCGCCCTCGCCAGCGTCCTCGTAGAGCTGGATAATGCGTCGGGCCTGGTCACGGCCCTTGAGCCGCGCCAATATGCCCTGTGTGGTGAGCTGGTCTTTCGGTTCGCACAGGTAGTTAATCACATAGTCAATTGCCATAGCAGTTCTCTCTATCGGTGTGCAGCATGGCTGTATGATAACAGTATGCCGCCGCTCACAGCAGATAAAAACCGCGTTTTATGCAGTTGGGGGGCGACAAATGCGCCTATCTGTTTAAGATTGTCGGTAGAGTTGAGGTGCAGCACGGCTCATTTCCTTGCAGGGGAGAGCCGCGCTGCAACCTTTTTAGCTATTTATCGTTGCTCTCTTCGTCGGATTGCTCGTCGCTGTCTTCGTCGTCCGGCTCATCATAGGTGAAGTCGTCATCCAGCCACCCGATGAGATCACCCGGAAACGAACTGTTGCGCAGATACATCTCGTTCATGTCTTCAACGTAGTATTCAATCTCTGTCTCTACATCCTTGAGTTTGTTATAGATTTTCTGCAAACGCTTCTTCGTGTACTCGTTGCGCTCCTGCCCATACCACTTACCGACTTCCTGCTTCAGTTCTTTGACAAGTTTCTGAAAGCGTGCGCGGTTGTATTGGTCATCCATAATTTTCGTCCTCTTCGATTTCTTCATCCATCCAGTTGGGGTTTTCTTCAAAGCGGCGGAGTTCATCCTCCACTTCCTCACGAGAAACACGGCTGGGCCCATAGACCGCCTCGAACATCGCAGAGCGCATTTCAGACTCCGCGTTGAGCTTCCGCAACATGTCATCCTGTTCACGTGCCATCTGCGCCCGTTTGCGGTCATCGGCCAGCAGCGACCACACAAACAGCGCCCCCAGCCCGAACATCAACAGCATGTACAGCTTTCGAACCATCTACTTACTCCTTTTCAACATCATCTACATACTCGAACAACTCGTTCATATCCCGGATACCCAGATAATCACACAACCGGGCCACCACGGTCAACTCTGGCCGCTCGATTTTGCCGGTGGTATAGCGCGAGAGCGTCACCGGGCTGATGCCTGCGCCCACGGCAATCTGTAGCTGTGTGGGCCGTTCGTCGTCCGGGAACTGATCCTGATAACGGTCTATGGCTTCCCGCACTTTGACTTTGATTGCACCCATCACAAACTACCTTCTGTATTTTACATGCAAATATGCATATGCGCAACTGAAATGACGCATCTGTTCGCAGCTAACGGTAACACATTTATCCTGTTCGGCGCAGGGGAGCAACCATATTGCATCCTGACTGCCATTGCTTATGAATTCCTTGTGCAGAATCGACTGAAAGTTCGTATAATTAAATTGCATAGTATTAAAAATAAATAACGGATTGCTTTTATGACAATAAAAATTGGTTTGCTGACAACACTGATCGGCCCCTATCAAAAACCCGGTGAAGATGGTGTGCGCGGGGCAAAACTGGCACTGGATGAATTCAATTTCACAGTGGGGGGCGATACTGTAGAGCTGGTGGTGGAGGGCACAAATGCGATGGCAAGCTCTGCGACGGATGCTGCTGACCGACTGCTGAAAAAACACGATGTCGATGCTATCGTGGGGCCGCTTTCTGTTGATGAGGCGGTCGCTATACGGGATCTTGCTCGATTGAATCCGGATAAAACGTTTGTCAACGGGGCCGCTGGTTCCCAGCCAATTTATGACCCCACAGCGAACTTTTTTACGTTCACGCCCACTGGCGTACAGTGGATTGCCGGGTTAGGGACGTTTTGCTATGGACGGATGGGGTATCGTAAGGTGGCGACTGTTGGCGAGGCGTATTCGTTCCCCTATGCGCAGATTGGCGGCTTTGCACTGGAGTTTTGCAGGGCTGGCGGTGATATTTCGAAGATGGTGTGGTGTGCGCTGGGCACAACGGATTATACCGAGACTATCCAGCAAATCCCTGATGACGTGGATGCCGTTTTTTCTACACTGGGCGGCACAGATGGCCTGCACTTTATCGCACAGTATCACGCACAGCGCGGCGATAAACCCATTATTGCCGGTACGATCTGTGGCGATCAATCGCTGCTGCATTTTATCGACCGTGCAGGGGCGGAAGAGCTGGTCGGGGTGCTATCGGCAAGCCCGATTACCGATGATAACCCGGATGCCGAGTGGCAGGATTTTGTGCGGCGCTATCGTGCGGC
>JBCCQC010000791.1:0-2432 GCA_039024535.1 Chloroflexota bacterium | reverse complement strand
GGAACCATGCGCCTTGGCCTGTATAACTGTAACCTGACACCGGGAACGATAGCAGCCAGAGCATACAACCAACCCGATATTGAAGAACGGCACCGGCATCGGTTCGAGTTTAACAACACCTACCGCGAACAGTTCTCACAGGGTGGGATGCAGTTCAGCGGCATTAACCCGGAAAATAATCTGGTCGAAATCGTGGAAGTTAAAGATCACCCATTCATGGTAGGTAGCCAGTTCCACCCGGAATTTACCAGCCGCCCGAACCGACCCCACCCGCTGTTCTTATCGTTTATTGAAGCCAGCCTTGCCAACCGGGAAGCAAGCCGCACTGCGGAAGCCCTGACCGAAGCATAAACCAGGAGAGTGATTGTCATGTCCGTTGAAGCCTATATCCGCGCACTGCCCAAGGTGGAACTTAACCTTCAGTTTATAGGGGCCGTCCCACAAGAGACCATGTTGATGTTCGCGGATCAAAATAATATGCGTGATGAGATCAAACGGTTTGATCGCTGGGTAGAGCAGTACAAAAAGCCAGACTTTAAGAAGCTGGATGATCTCACGGAGATGCTGCGTAGCTGGATTCGCTGGGGCGATGACCTGACCCGCGCCGTTTACGATATTGGTGTGCAACTGTCAAAGGATAATGTCCGCTATGCAGAGATTGCCATCAATCCACTGTCGTTTGTCTCCAACGAATTCACGTTCGATACGTTCCTCGCTGCACTGAATGACGGACGTGACCGCGTGGAACGTGCATGGGGTGTACAGATGCGCTGGATTATGACGATCCCGCGCAGTGACGCCCGCCGTGCCGATGACGTTGCACGCTGGGCCACCAGTGCTACCGGCAGAAAAGGGGGCGTTGTGGGCATCACACTGGCTGGCTACGATAAACCTATTTCGCTCGATCAGTTTGATCGGGCATTTGGTATTGCAGTCAAGAAAGATGTGTCCCGGTCGGCGAGGCTTGGCCCGAAAGATGATATTGATGAGGCAATTGATTTACTGTCATTGCAGAGCGTGATTGACGGCTGGGGGCTGATTGAATCGCCACAGACGATGGAAGCAATGAAAGCACAGGAGGTAACGCTTAACATCGGTGTCGCACGGGCACGGGCCTATGGCTGGATCAACAAAGCCGCTGACCTGCCACTGACACAGTTGATGGACGGCGGATTGACACTGACGGTGGGTACAGATATGCCAACTATCTTCGGAACCAGCCTGAGCAACGAATACCTCGCGCTGGTAGAGAACGACCTCGCCACAGTTGAGCAGATTGAGATGCTTATCGAAAATGCGCTGAATGCGTGCCACCTGCCGGACGATGACCGGGATGCACTGGCCGCTGTGCTGATGGTAGAAATGGAGGTTCTGAAGGCGGAGCACCTCGCCCCGGAAGAAAACGATTAAAGCCGGGTGTCTACTCGTCTGCAATCTCTACATCGATCACGTCAGACTGTGACGTCATTGTGTTCAGTGGAAGCGTTACAGTCAGGCTGCTGCCGCGCACTTTTGCTCCTGCGCGTTCAGGTTCTACGGGCAGGCCAATAACAAACGTTCTTGAGAATGAACCGAAGCTGCGTTCACGATGCAGAAAGTCAGTGACGGGCCGGGTGCGTGTGTCCTCGGTCTGCCCGCTGATTACAAGCTCTTCCCCGCTCATTTCAACCTGAATCGAAGCCGCGACAAGCCCATCAATAGGTGCCGATTCGATGACGACGGCATCCGCTGTACGATAAATATCGAATAGCGGCCCGCTGGTTCCATCCGGGTTAATGGCTCGACTGATGCTGGCCCGCAGGTTTTTGAGGGTAGACGACATTGAGTCCATGTCGGTCATTGGTTGCCTCCATATGAGGTTAAACCGGGTGTGGTAGGCACGCCCGGCTTCATGTATTAGTTGCCCTTGCGGAAATCCACGAAACGATAGCCCACACCGCGTTCCGTGAAGATGTAGCTCGGGTTAGATGGGTCTTCTTCGATTTTGTCGCGCAGATAATTCACATACAGGCGCACGTAATGGGCTTCGTCGCGGTATTCATAGCCCCAGACTTTTGCCAGCAGTTGCTCGTGTGGCACTGTCCAGCCGGCATTTTCTACCAGATGATAAAGCAGGCGGTATTCGGTGGGGCGTAGCTTGACGTGTTCACCGTTGACGATGACCTCGCGCCGGTTGAAATCGATGCTGAGGTAGTCATCAACTTTGAGTACGGCTTGCTCCGGCGAGGAGGATGGCATCTCTGCACGGCGCAGGACAGCCTTAATACGGCTGGAAAGTTCCCTGGGGCCGAACGGTTTGGCAACGTAATCGTCTGCACCCAGTTCCAGCCCATATACCTTGTCATTTTCCTCACCCTTGGCAGTCAGCATAATCACCGGAATGTTGGGAAACT
Organism: Chloroflexota bacterium; assembly: GCA_039024535.1. Lineage (GTDB taxonomy): Bacteria > Chloroflexota > Anaerolineae > Aggregatilineales > Phototrophicaceae > DAOTTY01. The sequence goes on along the minus strand of JBCCQC010000791.1, from coordinate 39 downwards.
CCCGGAGCATACGCAGGGTTTCAAATCCGTCCAGTTCGG
>JBCCQC010000790.1:0-2434 GCA_039024535.1 Chloroflexota bacterium | reverse complement strand
GTTCACTGCACTCTCAAAGTACCGACGAACGCCCGAAGTACGACATCAGATCAATTACCCCCACCGCCACAAGGCCCAGCCCCAGCACAATCATCAAAACAATCGTGACCGGCAGCATGTAGCGGTTCATGCTCTCGTTCAGTTCGCCAATGCGCTCGATTACGATCATCAGCGCGAGAATGAGCGATAGGAACACGACGTAATAGGCAACCAGAAACGCAAACGCATAGCCCACCCCACCCTCACGGATGCCATCCAGCAGCAGCGGGCCACTGATGGTAGACCAGAATAGATAGGGTGCCGGGTTGAGTGCATTTACCAGCAGGCCGCGCAGGTAAATCCCCCGCAGGCTAATCAGAGAGCCATCTGGCGCAGGCTGAGATTTGTTTGCCGAACTGGTTACTGGCCCCTCCTGTTGACGCCGCGCCCGTCGATTATCTCGCCATGTATTCCAGCCCAGCCACAGCACAAACGTGCCGCCTACCACGCTCATGACATCGAGGATATATTCTGGCAGTTCGTTCAATACGTTCAAGAAAATGACGATAATGGGGGTATCTACCACCAGCGGCACACTGATAAGTGGGAGTGAACGCTGCCAGCCCCGTGTGAGTACCACGTTGACAACATAGCCCAGAAAAGGCCCGATAGTAATGCCCGCCAGAAAGCCGTATCCAAGCCCCTGCAAAATTAGCGGCGCCAGGTCGATCATGTGCGTTAACCTGTGTTTGATCTACGATGATGCATAAATACTCAGCGCATAATGGTAACAGATGTAGAGCAGCACGCTATAGCAATTGCTGTTAGAGTCCAGTCAATGTCCACACCCCCCCGACGATTAACCACAGGCCGATGCCCGCCAGCAGCACTGCCGCCGCCAGAATGAGGCCGCGTGTGAGCCGGTCGTTCAGCGTGCGCAGCGCACTCACCAGCGCGGCCATCACCATAAAACCAGAGAGAAACGTCACGTAAAACGCCAGCAGAAATACCACCCCGTGCCCCGCAGATCGCTCCAGCGCCTGTTGCAACAACGGCCCGTTGACCGTCGTCCAGAACAGGTACGGGCCGGGGCTAACTGCGTTGAGGATGAGCGCACGGGTAAACGTGCCGCGTGCAGTTTGCTGTGTGGCGGGGGCTTCCGGGTCGGTAAGTGAGACGTTGTTGCGGTAGTCCTGGAGTGCGCCCCATGCGAGGTACAGCACGAACACGCCGCCAACTACCTGCATAATGTCTGCGATGTTGGGCATCACCGCTTCCATCGTATTGAGCGCCAGCAGCACCGCTAGAATGATGGGAATATCCACAATGAGTGGAGAGACCACCACAAACAGCGACCTGCGCCAGCCCTGCGTGAGCGCCGTATTGAGCAGGTAGGCTTGCAACGGGCCGGGGAGCGCCGCTGCTGCAAAGCCGAGCGACACCCCGCGCCCGATCAGAAAAATAGCAAGGTTTTCCATAAAGTTTATGTTTCGGGTTATCAAAATCAGCCGGGGATTATAGGGGAAACCGGGGTTTGCTGCTATTTCAAATGGGGCGAGGCCGCCCCGCCCCATCGAAGCTAACGCTTATGGTACTTCCCAGCCGCCAGCAACCGGCATCACGTGCCCGGTGACAAACGATGCACCGTCAGACAGCAACCACATAATCGCGCTGCCAACTTCTGGTGGCTCGCCAATGCGCCCGATAGGATGGAAGGTAGACATGTAGGCCTCGGCTTCTTCTGTACCACCGGAAAAACGCTCGTACATCGGGGTGCGGATGGAACCGGGGGCAACAACATTAACGCGGATGCCCTCCGTAGCATATTCCAGTGCGGTGGCTTTCGAGAGGCCAATCATACCGGCTTTGCTGGCGGTGTAGGCAGGCAGGCCGGGGAACGCAATCACGCCAATAACAGACGATACGTTGACAATCGCGCCGCCGCCTGCCTTCAGCATTTCCGGTATCACAGACTTCATCACATACCACGAGCCATAAACGTTGGTTTGCACCACAGCATCGAAGTTCTCTACCGTGCATTCTACGGTGTTGGCAACCGCGCCCTCATAGCCTGCGCTGTTGACGAGATAGTTCACGTCGCCATAGGCACTGACCGTGCTGCTGACCACATTTTCCACATCAGCAAGTTTCGTTACATCACACTGCGTGAAGGTGACATTGCCTTTTGCGCTCAGTGCGGCCTGTGCCTTCTGGCCGTTATCGGCATTGCGGGCAGCAATCATCACCTTTGCCCCGGCCTCCAGCAGCATATCTGCCGCCGCATAGCCAATGCCAGAGCTACCGCCCATCACGATGGCAACTTTATCCGTAAATTCTCCCATGTTTCTACTCCATTCGGATTTTCCAGCAATAATAAAACGATCCCATAGTCTTTTTAAAACCTTTCTCTACCGGATGGCGACAGGAACCACCGCCTTCAGGCGGTGTGGGGAAG
>JBCCQC010000789.1:0-2439 GCA_039024535.1 Chloroflexota bacterium | reverse complement strand
CTGGAACGGGCCAGCGCCCGCGAAACAGCGGCGCGTGTTGCCGTGGGGGCCATCTGCAAGAAGTTTTTGCGCGAGTTCGGCATCGAAATCTACGCATGGTCTACGCAAATTGGCGACGTAAAAGCCGACATCGACTACAGCAAGCCGTACCACGAGCTATTCGAAACATCACTCGCCAATGATGTACGCACCCCGGACGAAAACGCGGTCGAAGCGATGCACGAGGCCATCCGGCAGGTGAAAATTGCTAAGGACACGCTCGGCGGGGTATGGGAAATTGTGGCTGTGGGCGTGCCTCCCGGCCTGGGCAGCCATGTCCAGTGGGATCGCAAGCTGGACGGGCGCATTGCACAGGCCATGATGAGCATCCAGGCACAGAAGGGTGTGGAAATTGGCGAGGGCTTTGCCAACGCAGGTAAGCGTGGCACAGAAGTCCACGACCCGATTTACACCAACGGCAACGGCGAGGTCTACCGCAGGACGAATCGTGCTGGCGGACTCGAAGGCGGTATCACAACAGGGGATCCGATTGTGGTGCGGCTGGCGATGAAGCCGATAGCGACCGTGTTGCAGGCCATCGACAGCGTAAACCTTGCCTCCGGGGAGCCAGAGCCGACGACATACGAGCGTAGCGACTTCTGTGCGCTGCCCCGTGCCATGCCCATCGGGGAGGCGATGCTGGCGATTGTGCTGGCTGATGCACTGGCAGAAAAACTCGGTGGCGATAGCATCGAGGAGATGAAGCCGCGCTTCGAGGCACTGCGCAAGAGCAACCTGAGTGACCTGCCGATGGATAACACCGACTGGCGCTTTAACTTTGAAATTTAATCGCATTCATGGGCGAGGCATGGCCTCGCCCCTACGTGACCTATCATGACATACGCAAACATCGTCATCACGGGGTTTATGGGCACGGGCAAGAGTACCGTTGCGCCCGTGGTCGCAGAGAAAATGGGTCGTCCGTTCGTGGATGCCGATACGGTGCTGGTAGAACAGGCCGGTAAAAGCATCCCGGAAATTTTCGAGCAGGATGGCGAGCCCACTTTCCGTAAACTGGAGGCCGAAGTGTGCGTGGATCTGGCGGCGCAAACCGAACTGGTGATTGCCACGGGCGGCGGTGCCCTGCTGAACCCGGACACACTCGCCGCGATGAGCAGCACGGGCATGGTGGTATGCCTCGTGGCCGATGAAAGCGTGCTGGAAGCACGGCTCACGAGCGAAGAACGCGCCGGACGCCCACTGGCGGCGCACTGGCGAACGCTCTACCGGCAGCGCAAGCCAGCCTATGACGTGATTCCGTACCAGATAGACGTGAACGATAAAACACCGGAACAGATTGCAGAGGAGATCATCGCGCTATGGCAGAGCGTATTCGGGTAAGTGCCCCCGGCGGCGAAGACTACGACATTGTAATCGAGGCGGGGTTGCTGGCCGATGGCGACCGTCTCGCAGACGAGTTCGGGCTGAACAAGCGGGTAGCGGTCATCACGAACGAGACAATTCCACCGCTGCACGGCGAAAAACTGGTGGCCGCACTGCCGGCTGCCGTTCTGGTGACGATGCCGGATGGCGAAGCCTACAAAACGATGGAAACCGTCACACAACTCTGCCGCGACCTCGCAAACGCCGGGCTTGACCGGGGCAGCACGGTGATTGCACTGGGTGGCGGCGTGGTGGGTGATACTGCCGGGTTCGCAGCAGCCAGCTACATGCGCGGCATTCGTCTGGTACAGGCCCCTACAAGCCTGCTGGCAATGGTGGATAGCAGTGTAGGCGGCAAAGTTGGTGTGGACATCCCGGAGGGCAAAAATCTGGTGGGGGCATTCAAGCAGCCTGCTGCCGTGCTGATTGACCCGGCTACGCTAACGACGCTGCCGGACATGGAATGGCGTAACGGACTCGCGGAAACGATAAAACATGGCCTCATCGCCGATGCCAAGATTCTGGATACAGTGCGTAAGATGAGCATCCCGGAGCCAGACACCGAAAAAATGACGGCACTGCTCAAGCAGGCGATACAGGTAAAGGTCAACGTGGTGGAGGAAGACCCCTATGAGCAGGGTATCCGGCAGTTTTTGAACCTCGGCCACACCTTCGCGCACGCGATAGAGCGTGTGACCGAGTATAAGGTGGCACATGGCATGGCGGTAGGTATCGGTTTGCAAGCGGCAGCAGAGTTATCTGCGAAAGTGGGCGTGAGTGACAACGATTTACCCGGGAAAGTGCTGGCCCTTGTTTGTGACCATCTTTATACACGTGTTCCCAATGTGCATGATTTCGGCGTGTACTGGGAAGCAATGAAAACGGACAAAAAGTGGCGGGATGGCCGTTCCCGGTTTGTGCTGCTCAAGGACATTGAACAGCCCACCATTGTAGAAGACGTGGAACGCGATGTGGTCATCGAGGTGCTTGAATCCCTGCGATACGATTGATGTTATT
>JBCCQC010000788.1:0-2446 GCA_039024535.1 Chloroflexota bacterium | reverse complement strand
GCCAAAATCCCCACTGATCCAGCGTTTCTAAGGCCACTGAGGGATCTAAAGTCCCTGATGAAAGAGCAGCATTAAAGTTCCCACCATAAACAACAAAGTTAAAGAATTGACAAATCAACAAAGTCACAAGCGCTACAAGCCATAGTCGATTTAACGGGGCTTTTTCTTTGCGATGCATTATATATGCGGCGATCATGGTAATAATCGAGAGAAAGTGAACTGGTACCATCAGGATTGAAAATCGATCGAAAGGTCCCATGAACCATGTCTGGATCTCTTCGCCTGATAGCCCTTGCCAATACGGGACAATGGCGGTCGCAAGAAATAGAAAAACAAAAGCAATTGCAGCCACAAAAGTGTAAGCCGCGAGAAATGCACTGGATTTTCTTAGATTGTTCATAACGATCTGCTCCACCTATGTTAGTCTCGTCCGGTTTATTGACAGTCATTCAGAAAATAATCTGGCACTGGAATCTTATCATACAGGATACGTCTAATGTGAAATGAGATTGGCAAAAGCAGGTTGAATCCCATGATGATAAGTCGCCAAACGAACCGACTAAGGAAAACAGCCCATGACCAAATAATCATAGAAACGCTGCTGACCATGGGCTTTGCAGTTGGCATCTGTGCAGTCTGCGTTGCACCTACAGCCACGGCTGTATTGTTGCCGTTGTCTGTCCTGTTTGCTGCGCGTTTGTAACCAGCGTGGGATAGATGATTCTGATTGTTCCTGAGACATATACTCTGCACACTAGACGAGCCACGGTTTTATTATGGTTGTGCGCAATAAAGAATGCGGGATCAGATGACCCCGCACAGGTTTTGTTTACACGTCCTCAAATGCCGCGAGTGATGCAAATGTCCACTTGAGCGCCCCGTACAGTTCAGTGTAGGCGGGGTACAGTTCGTTGTAACGCTGCACGGCCTGTGGGTTTGGCTCTGTCTGGTCTACTTTGCGCACCATTGCGTCGGTTGCTGTTGATACATCCGGGTAGGCCCCGGCCCCTACTGCCGCAAGAATCGCCGCGCCGAAGGCCGCGCCCTCGGTCGTGTTGACGGTGTAGAGCGGAATGCCCATGATGTCCGTAATCATCTGCCGCCAGACCGGGCTTTTCGCCGCGCCGCCACTTACCACGCTGTTTGCCGGTTCGATGCCCTGTGCCCGCAGCAGTTCAAGCTGGTCACGCATCCCGAAGGCCACGCCTTCCATGACGGCGCGGGCCATTTCTGCGATGCCGTGGCGCAGTGTGAGGCCCACAAACGCGCCGCGTGCCAGGGGATCCGGGTGCGGGTTGCGCTCGCCGGTGAGGTAGGGCGCGAACAGCAGCCCCAGCGAGCCAATCGGTACATTTTCGACGAGCGCATTGATTTCATCGTAGCCACGGCCCCCGGCAATCTCGTCATGGAACCAGCGCAGGCCCCCCGCCGCACTCAGCATCACACCCATGTGGAACCATGTATCTGGCACGGGGCCGCAGAACGTGTGCAGGCGTCCGTCTGGCTCTGGTGCGTAGACCGGGTTGGCGGCATAGGCCACGCCGGATGTGCCGATAGACATACTGACCATGCCAGGATTCACAATACCGCTGCCCACTCCCCCGGCGGGCTGGTCGCCAGCACCTCCAACGATGGGCGTGCCCACTCTGAGGCCGGTTGCGGCGGCGGCTTCTTCGCTGACGTGGGCGCACACCTCCTGTGATTCGACCAGCTTCGGCAGAATAGCGCGGTCAAAGCCGTAGGCGTCTATCATCTCGTCGTCCCAGTTACGGGTGGCGATGTCCATCAGCCCGAACCCGCTGCCATCGGCCACGTCTGCGACGTACTCACCGCTGAGGCGGAAGCGAACGTAGTCCTTTGGCAGCAGGATGTGCTTCACTTTTGCGAACAGCTCCGGCTCGTTCTGTTTGACCCAGAGCAGTTTGGGGGCGGTGAATCCGGGTAGTAGAATGGAGCCGATCTTCTCGTAGAGTGCTTTTTCCCCGATTTTGCCGGTGATCTCCGCACACTGCTGGCCGCTGCGCTGGTCGTTCCAGAGCAGGGCGGGGCGTACAATGCCGCCGGCTTCGTCCATTGGCGTGAGTCCGTGCATTTGCCCCGTGAGGCCGATAGCGGCCACATCTGCCGGGTCTACTTCTTTGAGCACATCACGCAGGGAACTGCTGGTGGCCTGCCACCAGTCTTCGGGATCCTGTTCGCTCCACAGCGGTTTCGGCGTGGAGAGTTTGTGCGGGTAGCCCTGCGAGGCCACCACGTTGCCGTCGGTGTCAATCACCACCGCTTTAGAAGCCGTGGTGCTTACGTCAATTCCAATGAAATACTGTGGCATCGTGTAATAAGCTCCTGTTTAAGTGTCTTTTGTGTGGCACAGTTTTAACGCATGGTGGGGTGGGGTGGCAACTGCCGTGCTGAGTAAAGGGGGGGGGGGGATCTAACGAATGCAGTT
>JBCCQC010000787.1:0-2448 GCA_039024535.1 Chloroflexota bacterium | reverse complement strand
TGTGAAGGGCTGGTTTGCCGATACGCTGGTAGATAGTGATGTGGAGCAGATTGCGGTATTGCACATCGACGCGGACTGGTACGAGCCGGTTTACTACGTGCTGGAAACGTTCTACGAGCGCATTGTGCCGGGGGGCTACATCATAGTGGATGATTATGGTTACTGGGATGGCGCGACGAAGGCGCTCGTAGAACGTTTCCAGCACGTAGTAAACCGGCTCGTACCAGTCCGCGTCGATGTGCAATACCGCAATCTGCTCCACATCACTATCTACCAGCGTATCGGCAAACCAGCCCTTCACAATATGCAGGTTATTCACGTCGCCGCCCAGCTTCGTGTAGATAGACTGAACGTTTTCCGGGGTGCCCTTGTTCAACCCGTCGAAGTAGATGTCATGTTCTGCGTTGCCATCATCTTCAGTCGGCGGCGGCACCCCCTCGAACGAGTCGAACACCCACGATTGACGCACAACCCCGCTGTCACGGGCCGCTGCTGCCATCAACGCGCTTGCCCCACCATTCCATGAGCCACACTCCACAATAGCACCGGAAATATTGTTCGCGCTGGCATCCTGCACCCGGTCATACAGGTTAATCAGCCGCCGCGCATTCACCATCGTGTACCACGGCTTCACCGTCAGAATAATCGCGGCCACGCGCCGCCGCTTTGCAGATGGCTCCTGCAACACATACCCGGCCAGTTGGAGCATCGCCTTTACATAGGCCAGCAGCTTGACAATGTTATAGTCTGGAACGATTTTCTTGAGCATACCGTATCCTGTCCGTTTCAATTCTAACGCACCACAATGCGGCACAGCAGTATAGTCGCCACGCCTCATCATGGCAATGTAGCCATCGGTCACAAGATTCTGCCAGTGCGCGAGGGCTTCACCCGCGCTGTTGCCAGCATTGCAGCGTGCCCTACGTGCGTGCAAATAGAAACGGGCGGGCATCATCAGGGCACAGAGCAAACCATGCGCAACGCGTTTTACCATGCCAGGTTATTTGATTACAACTCTGCGGAACAGTGGGAAGCCAAAAGCAAAAAAGACGCGGTTGCGCGGGCGCACGAAAAATATAAGACTATGATAAAGGCCTATGAGCAACCCGCGCTGGATCCCGCCGTCAACGCCGCACTCACTGAATTCATCGCAAAGCGCAAATCCGGCTGTGGCTGCTCCTACGGCGAGGAACGCAAACAGCCACAATCCGACGACAACTGACCACAGCGGGCAGGGCATAGAATACGCTGCCCGCCCCACATCACATGAACCTTATCCACCTCACACCAGCCAGCCCTGCACCATTCAACCACCCGGCAGATATACATCTCTACGCCATCAACCATGATGCATGGCACGATACCCTGCCCGAACTCGAATCCACGCTCAGCCGCAGCGAACTGCAACGCGCCAAAAAATTCCGCTTCGAGTACCTCCGCACCCGGTTCATCATCCGGCGGGGATTGCTGCGCCGCCTGCTGGCCCACTACACCGGCACCACCCCGGCAGCCATTGTCTACACCCACAGCGACCACGGCAAACCGGCACTGGCTCCGGCGATGCAACCGCCGGGGTTTGCATTCAACGTCAGCCACAGCGACGAATACGCGCTATTCGGGTTCACTCATGCAGCAGCCCTCGGCGTCGATATCGAAAAGCCCACGCCCATCCCGGATATGCCACTGGTAGCAAAACATCACTTTTCCACCGCAGAGCAGGTCACGCTGTTCAGCCTGCGCAAAGAAGACCGCACCACCGCCTTCTACCGCACATGGACGCGCAAAGAGGCCATCGTCAAAGCCATCGGCAACGGCATCACCTACCCTCTGGATAGTTTTACCGTCACGCTGCGCCCCGGCGAACCGGCAGCCCTCACCCACGCACGGGATAAAACGCTCCTACGCTATAAACTCGCAAACATTCCGCTGGACATACCGTGCATCGCAGCGTGCGCCATCAGGCCCCTGTGACCGGGTGCCGTGCCTGAGCGCACCAGAAACGTTGTTGTTATTGAATTGTCTATGATGCACCCGCCGGGGTGAACTGCTGCTACAATGAACACTGCATTGCGTTACAGATAAGACTAACAGAGGTCATCCACCCTATGCGCTGCCCCATAACCCGCTTTCTTCCAGTGATAATTGCCATGCTGCTTTTGTTTACCAGAGCTATATCCACATTTGCACAGTCAGAGAATTCGCAACTGATTGACCTTGTTGAAAGTAATGGCAACTTCGTAGACATCCAGATCAACCCGGAAAGCACAATGGTTGTTTATGTCACCGATGATGAAGTTAACAATCTGTACGAAATCTACAGTGTGCCGATAGAAGGCGGGATAGTAACAAAACTTAATCCAGCCCTGGGCGATGCTGATGTTACAAATTTTGAGATCACGCCAGACGGTACTACCGTTGTCTTCGGTGTTGGCTCAAGGCGGACCTTCT
>JBCCQC010000786.1:0-2450 GCA_039024535.1 Chloroflexota bacterium | reverse complement strand
GCAGGCCCTCATAAAGTGCAAAATCCACACCGGGCGCACTCACCAGATTCGTGTGCATCTGGCATTTGTGAACGCGCCTGTCGTCGGTGATACAGTCTACGGCTACCGCAAGCAGCGCGTGGGACTGAAGCGCCTGTTTTTGCACGCCGCACAACTCCAGTTTGAGCATCCCGTAACCGAGGAAACCATAACGTTTGAGTCTCCACTGCCCGCCAACCTGCAAAACATCCTGGAGAAACTGCGCAAATAAGCCAGAATCTGGTTCATGGGGGCATGGCTACCGTGTGATGGTATATGCACAAAACACCACAAAACGCTAAAATAATCGAATCTTTCAGACGGAACCCGAAAAAGAAGAACAGGAAACTCACATGCGTGAACTAACGATTGCCATTGTGCAGATGAAACCCCAGCTTGGCGAAATGGAAGATAACCTCGTCAAGATGTCCGACATGATCACGAAGATTGCATCCCAGCAACGCGTTGATCTTATTGTTTTCCCGGAGCTGGTGACGAGTGGCTATGAACTGGGTGTGCGCTTTACCGAACTGGCGCAGCGCGTCCCCGGCCCCACGGTAAACCTGATGGCGCAGCGGGCCAACGAAAACGGCGTGTATGTCGCGTTCGGCATGGTGACCAAAGAAAAGGTCGAGAGTGTGCTGTATAACTCTGCCGTGCTGGTGGGGCCAGAGGGCGAACTGGTGGACGTATACAACAAGATTCATCTGCGCGGTGAGGAGCGCATGGCATTCCGTGAGGGTTACAAAATGCCGGTGATTGACGTGCCCGACCTCGGTACGGTGGGCATGATGGTGGGTTATGACCTTGCCTACCCGGAAGTGGCACGCAGCATGGCCCTTGACGGTGCGGAGATTATCCTGTGCCTTGCAAACTGGGAAGCATCCAACATTGACGAGTGGAAAACCTATGCCCGTGCCCGCGCCTACGAAAACTCCGTGTATATGGTGGCCGCGAATCGCGTTGGCGAGGACGTAACACTCACATTCGGTGGCGACAGCATGATTATCGGGCCACGCGGCCAGATTTACGCCTCGATGGTGGATGAAACCGACCCGGAAACCGGCGCTCCGATGGAAGGCTTCACGGTCGCACGCATTGACCTTGATACGGTGCGCAAGTTCCGCGAGGAATACCAGTTCATGCAAACGCGCCAGCCTGCCACCTACCGCACCATCGTCAAGAAGTATTAACCCTGACGTATCCGTGGGGGCCGGGCATGGCCTGTGTCCCCCCTCTGGCTTGACGCCCCAACCTGCTCCCCATATGATGTGCGGTCGTTGTTTCCAGTTTTACAGGTGAACCGCCCATGACCGTCCAGCAAACGCCCTTATCCCAGCCCGCAGCCAGCACCCGGAGCAAAACCGACGCCACCATCACCCCCGTGCAGACGGCACGGTTCACGGCAGCCGTATCTATGGCGCTGGTGAGCATTTACTGCGCCTTCCTGCCTATGATGAAGTTTCGGGGTCTGGGCTACCGTGGCGACGAAGCATGGACGCTGTGGCACGCCATGAACTCGCCGCGTCGTGTGCTGGAACTGCTGACGCTGGACATCAAGCCGCCGATGTATTTTTTTGTGCTGGGCGGGTGGGTGCAGCTTTTCGGCCATCATGAGACAATCACGCGCTATCTGTCGGCCCTATTCCTGATTCTGGCGCTGGCGTTCTGTTATCAGATCGGGCGGGTGCTGTTTAACCGGGCGGCTGGTGTGTGGACGGCGTTGCTGGTCGGTCTGCTGCCGGTAGCCCAGCACTACGTCCATGAGATGAACACGTACACCTCGCTTATGCTGGGCGTGACGGCCACGAGTGCATTTTTGCTGCTTTGGCTGCGCACGGGCAAGGGCCACTATGCCGTGGCATATGTAGCGGCAGGTATTTTCGTGGCGTATTCGCACTATTACGGCGTCATCACCATTATTGCGCAGGCGGGGTGGGCACTGTTATTCGTGCGCTGGCGTAACTGGACGCTGGTACGGGCATTTTCGCTGTTTGCAGCGGTGGGTTTGGCCTTCGCGCTGGGATGGGGCGGCGTAGTGCTGTATACCGTCAGTGGCGGCAACGTGGGCGGCGGCGGACAGTTTATTGTGGGCACGCCATTTGAGGTGCTATCCACGCTCTACATCGAGTTCCAGTCGCGGCCAACGGGCCTGCTGGTGATGGCGTTCTTGTTCGGGCTGATTACCGTGGGCAGCACCGCCCCGGCAGAGAGCGCAGAGCGTCTGCGGTGGAGCAATGCGTGGCGGCGCGGGTTCCCGCTGGCAATGATTGTGCTGGTGGTGGGGCTGGGGCTGGCCCTGAACGCGGTTTCCCCCACGCTGAACGCACGCAACCTGATTGTGCTGGCCCCGTTCCTGTGTGTTATTGCGGCCTATGGCATGGTGAACCTGCCGCGCCGGTTACAGGCCGTGACTGCTGTGCTGTTGATCG
>JBCCQC010000785.1:0-2456 GCA_039024535.1 Chloroflexota bacterium | reverse complement strand
GCGCGTGAAGAAAATTCATGAGGCCGGTTTTCTGGTTGAATTCTGGGGATGGGAGGGCAAAAACCTTGATGTGCTGACCACCGAAAACATCCCGGTGGCGGCTTTTTCTGCGGCGGGCACCGGCAGCCTGCTGCACCCGGACGGCGTAGACACCTATGTGCAGTACGCCATCGGCACCTTCCCCACGGCAAAAAAGCTCAACTGCAACACCCTCATCATCCACGAGGGCGAACTGGGCGAAGGTGGCAAGGTCGTTCGTGCTGTCGAGGAAAGCCCCATCACCCGCTGGATTACCGCCTACAGGGGGCTTAAGCAACTGGCACAATTTGCACAGGCCAACAACATCACCTACTGCCTGGAGGTGCTGAACACGAAAGTTGACCATGCGGGTTACATCCTCAACCATGTGGAAGATGCCGTGCGCCTCGTCCACGAAGTGGACAGCCCGAACATTAAAGTACTGATGGATATTTATCACAGCCAGGTTGACGAGGGCAACGTCTCCGAACTTATCCGGGAGTTCCACCCGTACATCGGCCACTATCACGTTGCAGATGTGCCCGGACGCCACGAACCCGGCACTGGCGAGATGAACTATGCCTACATTGCCGATGTACTGCGCAGCGTGAACTATGACGGTGTAGTCGGGCTGGAAGCCTACCCCGCCACAGACGGCGACACCGCCCTTACCCGCTTCCGGGAGGTATTTACCGGGTAAACCCGATTTCGATTGTGATGTAAATTTGCGCCCCGTGGCACGCGCTGCAAGCGGCCATCAGTCGCTGAATGGCTGGCCGAGCTGGTTCAGCACAATCTCCACGTCAGCAAGGGTCACGCTGCCATCCGTGTTCACATCTGCCAGCAGATCATTACCCCCCACGCGGTTCATCACAAACAGCACATCCGACGGGCCAATAAACCCGTTGTCGTCCCGGTCAATATCGCCAGTGGTGAATGCCGTCAGCGGAACCACAAGGTTGCTTCCCTTCTGTGGTGTCGTCAGCACGAGGTCTGCTGTGGCGGCACCCTCCCCGGCAGATGTGAACTGCACGTTCACCGTGATGCTGGTGTTCGCGCCGACGATAATGCCATCAGACGGGGAGTCGGTGATCTGGAAGACACTGCCGGTATTATTTTGCAGGGCGATGCCGTCAATGTAGGTGGCCTGAGAGCCGCCCCCGTTGCTGATCGTCACCGTGAGAGAGCCACTGCCGCCCGGTGATAGTGTGCCGAACGCACCGGAAGATGGCGTGAGTGTGCTGGGCGTAATTTCAGGCTCGGTGCAGTCTGTGGGCGTGCCAGACGGGTGATAGCGTTCAATATCGACAAGCTGCCCACCCCCACGGAACGGCGAGCCACCCGCAATCCAGATGGTGCCGTTACACACGGCAGTGGTGGTACCGTGCCGCTCCTGGTTCAGGTTCGCCAGTGATGTCCACTGCTCGGTGGTAGCGTTCAGCGCCTCGGTTTCATCAAAAGCAATCCCCACGCTGGATTCTTCACCACCGATAACGTAAATATCATTGCCGAGGACGGCTGTGGCTGTGCCGCCGCGTGATGTGGGGATATTGGAAGCAGATGGCAGCGTTGTCCACTGGTTGTCAGAAATATCGAACACGTCTACTTCTGCGATGACAGTGCCCTGCGTGGGGTTGCCCTCGCCGGTATTACGCCCGCCCGCCGCATAGATTTTATCGCCCACAATGGCCGCACCGAAGTGATCCCGCGAACGGGGCATATCTGGCAATACGGCCCACTCGTTGGTGAACGGGTTGTACGAGTCGAAGAAATCGTAGGAGATGGTGCCGGTACTTCCGTGACCGAACTGCAATCCACCCGCAATGTACAGCAAATCCCCGGAGCGCACCACGCCCGTAGACCCACGGCGGCGGTTCTGCGGGATTGTCGGCCCGGTCAGCCACAGGTCAAGCACCGGGTCGTAGATGTAAATGTTGGTTGCGCCGATCTCTCCGTTGCCACAGCAGTTGCCAGTATAGGCCGCCACCGCAAACACCAGCCCGTCAATCACCACCGGCTGGAAGTGATGCATCCGGCTGCTGGCAACATTCGGAATAGACGCACCATCTCTCCATGCGCCGGTTGCCGGGTCAAAAATGTCAATGTCGGCGGCTTCGCGTCCGGCCATCAGGTAGAACTTACCACCCGCCATCACAAATGAGGTTTCGTGGCGGCCTGTGGGGTTGCCGGTCGTGTTGTTAAAGGGCACCCACTGCGCGGTTTGCAGTGCGTTGCCGCTGGCGGTGCGTGTGTAGTTGATGATGCCGTCGCGGTGGGGTACCTGTGCCAGTGCCGGTTGCCATGCCACACCCAGAATAGAGAGCAGGATAAGAGCAGAGATGGTGCTGATGTTTCGTTTCAATTTTCGCTTCCCGTCTACTTAGAATGACCGGATGGGCCAGCATAATGTGCCAGCCGCACCTCTAGAATCATGACGG
>JBCCQC010000784.1:0-2482 GCA_039024535.1 Chloroflexota bacterium | reverse complement strand
GGCGGCCCAGCACAGTGAGAGCCTGGAAAACTGGTTTGTGCATGTGCCCGGACTCAAAGTGGTGATGCCATCCAGCCCGGTAGATGCCAAGGGGCTGCTGCTGGCCGCCATCGACGACAATAACCCGGTCATTTTTGTGGAGCACAAGCTACTTTACAAGGAGTCTGGCAAAGTTCCAGAAGACGCCTACCGTATTGCACTCGGCAAAACGAACGTGGTGCGCGAAGGTGCCCATGTAACCGTGGTGGCGACTTCTATTATGGTGTCGCGTGCGCTGGAAGCCGCTGATATTCTCGCGGAAGAAGGCATCGAACTGGAAATTGTCGATCCGCGCACGCTCAAGCCGCTGGATGACGCGCCCATTATCGAGTCTGTCATTAAGACCGGGCGGGCGCTCATCGTGCATGAGGCTGTAGAAATGGGTGGCTTTGGTGGTGAGGTTGCCGCACGCATTGCACAGAGTGAAGCGTTTGCCTACCTGGAAGCGCCGGTGCGCCGCCTTGCCGGTAAAGACATCCCGATTCCGTATAACCGTGAACTGGAACGTGCGACGGTTCCGCAGGTCGAAGATATTGTGGAGCAGGCACGGAACCTGGCCAACGGTGTGTACTAGACCGGGTTTTTCGTAGTGGCATGGTGCGCCGTGCCTCGATTTTACCTTTGTGTTATAAAACACAAACGACAGAAAAATTGCCCATCCATAAAGATAGACGTGTGGTAGAGTAAGTATAACGCTATATTTCGAAATCATATTCAGGATGAGTTGTTATGCGTATTCTACTCAATATTGTGATGGTGCTGCTGGTATTCGTGCTTATCTACGTGATGCTATTTACCGGTTTGTTTGCAATCTGGAACATTGGCAATGGATTGTCTGGCGACGCGGGGATGAGTATCGGGCTGCTGTATGCGGCGATTGCGGTGATTTCCGCGAGGGCCAGTGCGATCTTAATGGGCACGCTGATTGAAGCCGCCCAGCAGCAGCCACTGGAGCAAGAAACAAGAGCCTAGACTGTCTTATGGTGCTGGCACCATAACAGACACTGTAACTGGAGAAAAAATTAATGCCGATCCCGATTATTCTGCCCAAATTTGGCTTTACGCTGGAATCTTGCGAGATTCTGGATTGGATGGTCAAACCCGGCGACGAAGTCCGTGAGGGCGACCCGCTGGCCGATGTGGAAACTGACAAAGTGAACATGGAAGTGGAAGCGACTTCTGACGGTACCGTGTTCCACCTGATGTATGACGTGGGCGATGATGTACCCGTAACCGAGGTCATCGCGTTTTTGCTGGCCCCCGGCGAGGCAGAACCCACCGACTGGACGCCACCCCCACAGGTTCACCTGAACAAATCTGATAGTGCCCCGGCTCCGGTAGCACCACAGCCAGCAGACCCTGCCCTGTCAGCCCCGGCACCCACCAATGGTAGCGGCGATGTCGCCGCGTCGCCGGTAGCCCGTCGTATTGCCGATGAGCACAACGTTGACCTCTCCGGCGTGAGTGGCAGCGGGCCAAAGGGACGCATTACAAGGAAAGATGTGGAAGCGGCAATGGTATCGCCAGCCCCGGTGAACGGCGGCCCGGTTAAACTGGCGCATGGTAAGGTTCCAGCCACACCTGCGGCGCGTCGCATTGCCGGGGAACTGGGCGTGGATATTACCACCATCACGGGCAGCGGCCCGGATGGGCGCATACAGGGCGATGATGTGCGTGCCGCCGCAGCGAGACCGTCACCGGCTCCGCAGCAAGCCACGCTCAAGCCGCCCACGCCAGAGCAAATCCGCAAAGCAGACCCGACTTACCCGTTT
This sequence comes from Chloroflexota bacterium, assembly GCA_039024535.1. Lineage (GTDB taxonomy): Bacteria > Chloroflexota > Anaerolineae > Aggregatilineales > Phototrophicaceae > DAOTTY01. Next base: position 671 of record JBCCQC010000784.1, on the reverse strand, counting down.
GCTGCCAGTGAGCCGGAAGTCATCCCTCTCAAGGGTATGCGCAAGCGTATTGCCGAGCGGATGCAGGCCAGCTTCCGGGATGCGCCACACATTTTCTTTGATGCGACAGTTGATATGCGCGGGATTCTGGCGTTGCGGCAGCGTATTAAGGCGCAGGACGAAAAGCTTTCGGTTACGTCTGTGATTGTGAAGGCGTGTGCGTGGACGTTGATGCAGCATCCGATGATGAATGCGACCTTTGACGGGCAGAGCATTACCGTGTGGGACGCAGCCCATGTGGGCGTGGCTGTTGCACTGGATAATGGCCTGATTGTGCCCGTGGTACATAATGCAGATAAACTCCCGTTACGACAGATTCAGCAGCAGATTACGGATGTGGCCGGACGTGCCCGTGATGGTAAGCTCATGCCGGATGATATGCAGGGTGGGACGTTTACCGTCAGCAATCTGGGCATGTTCGGTGTAGATCGCTTTACCGCGATTGTGAACCCGCCGCAGGTGGCGATTGTGGCTGTGGGCCGCACGGTAGAGCAGTTCGTGCCGGACGAAAACGGAAATCCGGTGCTGGTGCCGCAGATGAGCATTACTGTCTCTGCCGTGCGGCCCACAGCCACAATCGCCACCTGCGGCGGGTTCACAATCGCGGTAAAGCGATCTACACCAAACATGCC
>JBCCQC010000783.1:0-2492 GCA_039024535.1 Chloroflexota bacterium | reverse complement strand
CAGCAGAGAGGTAGTATCAATCCTAGGGATTTGCTCCTGTTGATGAGATTGTTTCATCAAATCACACAGTAGTGAACATGTCTATGACCACCGCCCCTGTTCTTTTGCCGTTCGTAATTGCGTTATGAAGCCTGCCATGTTGGTGGTACAATATCCGGCACGCTGCACTACAACACACACTCACAGTCAGGCGAACCTTATGGGCAGGAAGACCGCAACTGCTGAAGACATCCTCATCGTCAATGAAAACCCGGATGACCTGCGACTGCTGCTGGTTGCACTGGACGGGCGCGGCCATATTACCCGCATGGCAGAAAATGGCGCGTTTGCGCTGCAATCTGCCTTTGAAAAGCCGCCGCATCTGGTGCTGGTGGATGTGAACCTGCCGCGCCTGGACGGTTACGAGGTGTGCAAGCAACTCAAAGACAACCCCATCACCCGCGATGTGCCGGTGATTTTCATCAGCACCAACAACGAATTGTTCGACAAAGTGCTGGCGTTCGAAGTCGGCGCGGTGGATTTTATCAGCCGCCCGTTCGAAATCCCGGAAGTGATGGCCCGCATCGAAACGCAGCTTACGCTCTACCGCCAGCGCAAAGAGATCGAAGCGCTGCGCGATAACGAACGCGCCCACTATGAAGAAATGACGCGCATCAAAGACCAGTACGTGCAGATGGCCTCGCACGACCTGAAAACGCCGCTCAGTGTCATCGTCGGGCACACGTCCCTGTTGCAGCGCAGCCCTCACATTACCGACGAGCGAGACCGGGAATCGCTGGAAGGCATCGTAGAGGCGACTGAAACCATGCGCCGTCTCATCCGCGATCTGCTGGATCTGGCAAAAATAGAGGCCGGGGTGGGTATGGAACTGGAACCAATCTCTGTGAATGACATGCTGAAGGGCTGTGTGTTTGCCTTCCAGTACAATGCAGAGGAAAAGCAGATCAAGCTGGAAGTTACCCTGCTGAAAAAAGACCGTGTGATCGTCGCAGATCATGACCGCATGGTGCAGGTGCTCAGTAATCTGATCTCCAATGCTATCAAATATACGCCGGGGGGCGGCCATGTGACCGTTATTGCCTGCATAGAAGATCATGCGTTGCGGGTAGATGTAGCAGATGACGGTATCGGCATCCCCCCGGAAGACATCCCGCACATCTTCGAGCGGTTTTACCGGGTGAACAGTACTGTACACCGCGCCCAGAAGGGCACTGGCCTGGGTTTATCGATCACAAAGGCTATCGTGGAGCAGCTTGGTGGTACAATATCCGCGAAGAGCGAGCCGGATACCGGTACACGCTTTCGCATCCTGCTGCCAGTCGACCGGGATGCGGTTCCTGTTAGCTAACTGAGAGATTTGCCTGTTTTGATTCGTGCGCTCCGCGTACTCAGCCCGATTGTTCTACTGTTTTTCTTCGCTATATTGGCTGCCCGGTGGCTTTCTGCCGGCGCACAGCAGCTACAGCTATCATTCGTCCATCAGCGCAGCGGCTCCAACTGGGACATTTATTTGCAGGATGTTCGGCTGGGCGCGACTGTGAACCTGACCGCCGGACTGTTTGATAGCAACGCCCGAAATCGTCTGCCCACATGGTCGCCAGATGGCAGCACGGTAGCGTTTATCTCCGATTATCGCGGCGACGTTCACGTTTACACCTATAACGTGGAGACCGAAACCCTCACCCGTATGACGGACGAGAGTTTTGTGTACAGCAGTCTATCGTGGTCGCCGGATGGAAGTATGCTGGCTGTGAGTGCAACACAGGCCACGCCTGCCGGTGTGCGTGTGATTGATGTTGCTACACAGGAGATACGCACACTGACTGGCCCACATTTGCCGGTGGAGTATGCGGTATTTTCCCCGGTGGATGATCGTATTGCCTATGTGCGCAACGAACCGGGTGACGGCGTGGAGAGCATCTATGCTATTACCGCAGATGGAAGCAACAATGTACAACTGCTCGCATCGGCCAATGAGCCAATGCGCCCGAACTGGTCGCCAGATGGTCGCTATCTCGAATTCGTGGAGCGCCCCACAACAAACTTCATAACCTCTACTGTTGATGCGGCCAGCGGCAAAACTGTATCCATTCGCAGCGGTACGTCCGGCAACCTGCGGGGCACATGGTCACCGGACGGTGAGCAGTGGCTTGGCACCAGCGATAGCGCCTTTGTTGAAATGTTCCCGAACATCACACAAACGATAGCCACCGGCGAGATTCAGAGCGAACGCATCCAGCTAAGACAGGATTACCCCGGCGTTCTTATTACCGACCCGGTATGGTCGCCGGATGGCCGCTGGATTGCGCTGACGGTTTCTGACAATCGACTGGCGGAACCGGAAATTTTTCTGCTGAATCCAGAAACGTATCGCCTGCGCCGCATGACCACCAACCCGCAAAACGACTGGTACCCGGCGTGGAGGCTGGCGCAATGACGGCGGCACGGGCGTGTTTGCACGCGGTTGTGTTGATGGTGCTGGCGATGGGCGT
>JBCCQC010000782.1:0-2494 GCA_039024535.1 Chloroflexota bacterium | reverse complement strand
CTCATGCGCCGCCTTGATGTGGGTATGCGAGCAGGGATTATGGCGATGGACCATGACCGTATTGGTCCGTTAGGTACAATGATCCTGACACAACTGGCAAACATTGAGCCAACATCAGTACAGAAGCTGGTTGACGCAATGGGACGTGATAACTCGCAGATGACACGTGCAATCAACAAGCTGGAGAGCCGTGGCATGTTACGCAGATCCCGTGATGCGAACGATGGCCGTGTAACTGTCCTGAGCCTGACAGAAAAAGGTCATGCCTACGTTGACGAAGTACACTCAATTATGGCAGCGGTGATCGCAGATGTGCTGGCCGCGCTATCACAGGAGGAGCAGGAACAGTTTGTTGCGCTGTTGATAAAGCTATCTCGGGCGCGTAGCACATGAAACCTGTTGTGTGTTACCATAAATCAACGGCTGGTCTGCGATGTCCGCTCCATGAGTAAGCCCATAATAGTTTGCAAGGTATGCTCCTGAAAACTCGTACCATCGTCATGGAAAGACTCCGGATCATAATAGGCACCTGCCCCGGTATGAATCATTTCCCCCATGTTGATAGCAATGATCTTTCCCCCCCGGCGGCCACGATTCCACGTAGAAAAGTAGCGCAGCCGCCAACGGGCGGGGAAGATAATAATACCGACCAGTTGCACATTGTCTCTGGCACCGTACAGATGGTAGATCATGTCAATATTTTTGAGTCGTTTTGGGGCACACATCACACCACCGACTGAAATCACCGTGACTGACGTTTCCAGTGTATTTCTCAGAAATGGCGCAGCGCCGAGGGAGATTTGACCGCCGCCGCTGTACCCGATCAGAGTAAGCGGCACACCACTGCCTACCACGTAGCCACGCTGCACGAGATTATTCGTGATGTAGTTCGCCATACTGTCATTGTAGATTGGCCCGTAACGGCTGTCGGCAGATACAGCAACTTGGAATATGTTGCGGATATTCACAAGGAAAGCAATCGGGTTTTTAGATTTGCGCAGGCTGTTCGCCCAGCGCCAGAACCATGCAAACACACGCTGGCCGGTGAGTGCTGTGTTGCTGACCGAGTACGGGAAGATGTCTTCAATAACGATGAGGTGGGCGTTATTACGCTCAATTTCTTCGCGCAGACGGGCGATAAACACAGTTTCTTCGTCTTTGAGTGTTTCACCTTCTACATCGCTGATGCCGGTCAGGTAAACCACAACGTGTTCTGCGCCAATGGCATCAATTGTATCTGGCAGTTTGACATCAAGTACACTGTCATCGACCCACCCGGCGTACCATGACAGAGATTCCATTGGTGATAGGAACGCCGCAATCAGCAACGCTACAATAATGAGAATAATGACGGTTCCGATGCCAATAACCATGTCAGTCGTCCTTATCTGCTGCGCCCGGCAAAACAGATTCGTCGCGCAGGTCGAAGTTCGTGCCGGCCACACGCCTCTGAAGTGCATTCGCAAAGTTATTCAGGGGTTTGCCAATGGTAGCGGATAGCAGTTCGAAGATGCCGTATGCTACTGCTGTGATAAGCAACATTCGCCAGAATGAAATACTGAGGAAGGTGGACAGTACACCCACGATCAGGATAAACATATAGGCTTCAAGGATTTGCAGGATGGGTTTGCCAGCATATGGCAAAAAGCCAAGAAACCCAAGCAACAGCGGTGCATGAAGCAGCCCCACAATGGTACTCAATTCACGGAAAGTTGGTGTTTCGTCGAGAATGAACCGGGTGAGCACATAAACGATAATGACGTAGAGAAAGGCTCGTACAGCATACAACAGCGCGTTGACGAGCAGGCTGGCAAAGAAACGACGTGGTTTCACTTTGTGGGCGAACAGAATCACGCTCTGCCCGACGGATTCTGACAGAAGTGCAAAGAACACGACCCTTGCAGCCAGCCATGTGCTATCGGGCTGTGCAAGCAAAGCGATAAATGCGTCAGTGTTTCTTGAGAAAATGATGGATAGTAGTTGATTCATAATTGCTGTTTCTGATTGTCAGTTTACTCGATTGACACAGGGGGTCGAATTCGGTCACAAAGACAATTTATCACTCGCCTTGCGGTGTCTCCGGATGCCTTATCCGCCCGATCTAAAACTGAGCGGCTAACGCCTCAATACAGTAAGGGCCTCTGTCCAGCGCAACAGCTCATCGAGCATGGCCACTGCTGCCTTTTCCTGTATGTCACCGAGCGATATGCTACCCGTTTCTCTGTCGATGTACTGGAAAAAGAACGGAATGTTGACCGCCTCTGGCATTGGTACCAATTTTAGTGTTGCGAGCAGACTTAACAGAGATTCCACGCCACGAGTGCCACCGGACACACCACCATAGCTCACGAATCCGACGGGTTTGTAGGCCCATTCCAGGCTGAGATAGTTGAGCGCGTTCACAATTGAGGGTGGCGCAGTGTGGTTGTACTCTGGCATGACGAAAACGAATGCATCAGCACGCTGCACCGTAGCACTCCATGTTTTTGTGTAT
>JBCCQC010000781.1:0-2502 GCA_039024535.1 Chloroflexota bacterium | reverse complement strand
GACGACAGGCGTGGAAGGGCGTGGTGGCGCGGTTTATGTGGGGATAGTGGCTGACGAGAATGAGTACGTTATTGCTGATTCTGTATTCGAGGGCAATGTGGCCGACGAGGGCGGCGCCGTGTATCAGGAGGATGGGGTGCTGCGTATCACCGGCAGCAGCTTTACCGCGAATGAAGCCCGCATCAGCGGGGGTGGGGTATTTATCTCAGATGTGATCTCTGATAACCGCCAGATGATAATCACGAGCAGCACGTTTACGGATAATGTCGCCTCCACGGAGGACTTTTTAACCGGCGGCTCTGCAATTTATACCGAGCTACGTCAGACCGGGGTTCATCATTTACAACTGACGGATTCTGTTTTCCGTGGGCATGAGCAGGCGCTGTTTCTATCTGCACCCACACAGGACAACATCATCCGCAACAACTGTTTTATCGACAATCTGGTGGCTGTGCAGGCCAACACGCTGGCAAATGACCTCAACCGGAACTACTGGGGTGCATCAGACGGGCCATCGGGCAGCGGGGACGGCGGCGGAGATCAACTCGTTGGCGTGGAGTCCGAAGCGCTTTATGCTGATTTCCTCACATCCCCGCCGGAGAGCACCCCGGCATGTGTTGTAGAGGAATGATGTGCTCTCATCATAGTCTGAGATGATTTCCCGAAAGTCGCTACCAGTGTGCGCCCCAAGCGTTTATCATAGGTCTGAGATAAATTACTGGAGATGGTTATGCGTAAATATTATGACATTCACCTGGGCACACAGGACATTACAGAAAAGCAGATGGATGGTGAAGAGGTTGTGCGTGCAGGGCGCTACCATATTGCAAAAACCCTGCTGGAACACGATATTGCGACTGTCGATCCCCTCTCGCCGGAGAACCTGCTGGTGTTTTCTGCCGGGCCGTTTGCCGGTTCCAGCTTCTCCAATGCGAACCGTACCAGCGTGGGGTGTAAATCTCCGCTGACTGGTGGCATTAAAGAGGCCAACGGCGGCGGCACGTTCAGCTATGCGCTGGGCCAGCTAGAGATTGCCGGGTTTAACCTGCATGGTGCCTCTGATGAGTGGGTGGTGATTCACTTCCACAAAGATGGGCAGATTACGTTCGATGATGCAGCGCCGTACATGGGCAAGGGACAGTTCGAAGCGGCGGAACTGCTCCATGAGCAGTACGGCAGAAGGGTGAGCCTGGGCATTTGTGGCCCGGTGGGTGAGTACGAGGGCCTGCTGGCGGGTATTTCCTTCAGCGATACCGACCGCCGCCCCACGCGCCTCGCCGCCCGTGGGGGTGTGGGTGCTGTGATGGGCAGCAAAAAGGTCAAAGCCATCGTGGTGGATATGAACCGCAGGCCGACTTTCGCCGATAAAAAGAAGGTTATGGACTCGATCAAAAGTTACGCAAAAATGCTCCGGGAAAGTCCGGCAATTGCGGTGTATACCAATATTGGCACAATGGCGATGGGCGACTATACCAACCACGTGGGCGGGCTGCCGGTGCTTAACTTCACAAAGGGGTCTACCGGCGAAGCAGCCGAAGACTTCAAAATGGGCGGCGACTACATCACGGAACTGAACAACTCACGAGGCGGCAAGCACTCCCATGCCTGTATGCCGGGTTGTGTGATCCAGTGCAGCAATGTGTATGTAGATGAAGACGGCAACGAGGTGAGTTCCCCGGTGGAGTACGAAACACTCGGTCTGCTGGGCACTAACTGCGGCATTAGCAACCCGGATGACCTGGCCGCGCTTAACTGGATTGCCAATGACCTGGGCGTGGATACCATCGAAACGGGCGCGATGATCGCTGTGCTGATGGATGGCGGCCTCGGTGAGTTCGGTGACGTGGAGTTCATGGGCGATGTGATGCGCCAGATGAAGGAAGGCACCGACGATGGCAAGATCTGGGCGCAGGGCACGGCCCGCGTGGGCGAGCACTACGATATTTACCGCGTGCCAGTGGTGAAGAAGCAGGCCATCAGTGCCTATGACCCGCGCGTGATTGAAATCACAGGCGTGACAATGATGGTCACGGCACAGGGGGCAGACCACACCGCCGGGAATGTGCCGAAGAAAAAGAGCTACGATCTTGACCTTGATAAAATCATCAAGCTGAGTATCGCCGCGCAGGTGGATAACGCGATTGCGGATTCACTGGGGCTGTGTATTTTCGGGCGCAGCGTGACCAACAGCAATGTTGACTTCATCATTGACTCGTTGAATGCGGCGCATGGCACCGACCTGACGCCCGAGTTCTTCCGGCAGCTTGGTAAAGAAGTGCTCGTGCTGGAAAAAGAGTTCATGGTGCGGGCGGGCTTCACTGCCGAAGACGACGAACTGCCAGACTTTTTCTACAAAGAGGCGCTGGAGCCAGCCGACCGTGTGGCACGCTTCCACGGCGAGGACGTCCACGATATGTACGAGCGCCTGAAGGAAGAAGTGGATATTAACATCATTCCAAAGGGTGCCGGGTACTAACGACATGTAAAAGGGCGATGCGTATT
>JBCCQC010000780.1:0-2504 GCA_039024535.1 Chloroflexota bacterium | reverse complement strand
GTCTACATAGCATACACCCGCCGATATAGCTCAGCTGGTTAGAGCGCAGAACTCATAATTCTGAGGCCACTGGTTCAAGTCCAGTTATCGGCACACTTCACAACACCGCACACGCGGTGTTTTTTGTTTATGCATTTTCCACTTCGGCACGTATTAAATCCGCAAGGGTTTCGCGTTTGCGGACGACCTGCCACGCATCGCCATCCACCAGCACTTCTGCAGGGCGTGGGCGCTGATTGTATGTGTTTGCCATCACCATCCCGTAAGCTCCCGCATCCAGTATGGCGAGTAGATCGCCATGTGACATCGTTGGCAGCGCTACATCTCTGCCGAGTACGTCGGTGGTTTCGCACACTGGCCCCACGATAGTGATCGGCGCAGTCGCCGGGTTCTCCTGTAGCGGCACAATCGCGTGATGAGCGCCATATAGCGCAGGGCGCATGAGTTCGGTCATGCTGCCGTCCACGATGTAGAGTGTGACGCCGCCCTGCTCCTTCACATACAGTACCCGCGCCAGCAGAATCCCCGCATCCGCGACGATGGAGCGCCCCGGCTCAATGATAACGTGATAGTCCTTCAACAGCGGGTAGAGCGCCTGTGCAAAGGTGGTGTAGTCCGGCAGGTCATCATCTGTGTACTGTGCCGGGAAGCCGCCACCGATGTTGAGTGTTTGCAAGGGCGGGTACTCGCGCATAATCTCCAGCGCGGCATTCACACCGGCCACCGTCGCAGCGGTATCGCCAAGTTGACTGCCCACATGCACATGCAGTCCCTCAATCGTGATATTTGGATAGCTGGCGCGGTTCTCCAGCACATATAACAGGTCGTCGCGGTTCAACCCGAACTTGGCCCCTTTGTGGCCGGTAGCGATGTTCGGATGCGTGTTGGCCTGCACATCCGGGTTATAGCGCAGCGCGACACGCGCCGTTTTACCCTGTGAACCGGCAATCTCGCTCAGGATGCGGCACTCATCCACGTTTTCCACATTGAACCAGCCGACGCTCTGTTCCACAGCATAGCGCAGTTCGTCCGGTGTTTTGCCCACGCCAGCAAATACGATGTTCTCCGGGCTGCATCCGGCGGCGAGAGCGCGTGCAATTTCGCCTGCACTCACCGCGTCGATACCGGCTCCGGCATCTACCAGCGTGCGCAGCAGCGCGAGGTTGGCGTTGGCCTTTGCGCTGTAGTGAATGTGCGGGTTGAGCGCGGCGAAGGCGTTTTGCAGGGCATGGAAGTTGTGCAGCACGCGGGTTTTGCTATAGACGTAGGTGGGTGTGCCAGTCTGCGCGGCAATTGCCGCTGCCGGGACGTTATCCACGTACAGCGTGCCATTGGAGTAGTGAACCGATTCGTTCAGCATGAGTGTTCTCTCTAAAGTTTCGGGACTATATGCACTCTGATAGGGTCACAGTCCGCTGTCATCATCTGGTGCCGGGGCGGGTTCGTCAGGGCGTTTTTTTGGTTTCTCTTTGTCGGTGTCATTGTCCAGCAGGGTGGCAACCGCGTCCAGAACCTGCTCGTTTTCCATGTGCGTGAGGAACTTCTGTGCCTGTGCCTGACGCGGCGATACCGCGTTCGGGTCATCTGCCAGCCCGATAAATGTTTCGATCCGTTGCTCTAAGGGTTTTGCGAGGCGCACCGTTTTTTTGAACTGAAATACCTTGTATGCCTTGCCCCGGTGTGTGAGGAGCTGCATCAGTGTGGAAGCGTCCTCGCCACCGAAGGCATAATACTCGGTGACGACCTGCTTGAGATCGGTAATCGGCAGGCTGACGTTATCTGCGCCGTAGGTGCCGGTAAATGGGTATGGCCCGTTACGTGTGCTGATGTGGTCTTTCGTCACCGTGATAGTAGTGGTGTTGAAGATGTTCACGAAGACCTGTATGGACAGCAAAACGCCCACCAGCGCGAAAACTCCGCCGAAAAGCGTAACCAGGAACCCCTCCTGTAGATTAATAAGCACGATGCCGACAATGAGAGCACCCACGCTAAACAGCAGCGTAAGGCCGTCACTTCTGCGGTCGCTGTTGGTGTGCCACGGAATTTTAATCACCAGTTCGTCGGGTGTTTCCGTCACTTTGAATGGGTCCAGGTCGTTCGGGTCACGGTTGAAGATGTTGTCCATCGGGCGTTCCTGTTGCGGTGAGCAAAATGTGGGGCAGACGATGCCGCCCCACACCCATTTTACTTCGTGTTGTTGATTTCTGTGCGCAGGCGCTCTACTTCTTTTAGATGTTTTTCCAGTTCGGACATCTGCTCCCGGTAACGCGACTGCGTGACCTCCAGACGGTTGAAAATCGGTGTGAGTACCTGATTGCCGTATTTCATCAGGCGCTGACGCTCACGGGCAGTCAGCTCGTCCAGTGCGCTGTGGTAGCTGGCAATCAATTGATCGACGCGCTTATCGAATTCCTTGCCGGTGTCGTTCTGCAAATTGCGATAGTAGATGTACGCTGCACCGCCACCCACAAGCGCTACCGGCGCAGCAATCGCCAGCACCAGCG
>JBCCQC010000779.1:0-2516 GCA_039024535.1 Chloroflexota bacterium | reverse complement strand
GTCGCCATGAAGAACATCACCGACTTTGGCCTGACGACAGTGATTTTCTGGGCGTTTGGCTTTGCATTTATGTTCGGTGGCAGCAGTCTGGGTGGCTGGCTGGGCACGTCAAATTTCTTCCCCTCCCCGTCAGCAGACTTTGACGGCACGAGCCTGATGGCATTTTTGCTGTTTCAGGTGATGTTCTGCGGCACCGCTGTTACCATTCTCTCCGGGGCAATTGCAGAACGCCTCCGTTTTGAGGGGTACATCATCATCACCGTGCTCATCTCCGGGTTCGTCTATCCCATCTTCGGCCACTGGGCGTGGGGGGGCATCCAACTGGACTTTATGCCGCAGGCGATTGTGGAGCAGGGCTGGTTGCTGGATATGGGATTTGTCGATTTCGCCGGTTCCACGGTCGTTCACAGTGTAGGCGGCTGGGCATCACTGGCAATTTTGCTTGTGGTAGGGTCACGTACCGGGCGCTTTGGCGATACCCCCCGTGCTATCCAGGGCGCAAACCTACCGGTGGCTGTGCTGGGCGTTATGCTACTGTGGGTAGGCTGGTTCGGCTTTAACGGCGGCAGCAACCTTGCCATCTCTACCGAGGAAGACGTACAGCGGGTAATCCTTATCATCACCAATACCACCATCGCTGGCTCTACCGGGTTACTGGCTGCAATGGTCGCTGGCTGGATCATCAACGGACGGGCCAGGGTTGAACTGATTATGAACGGCACGCTGGCGGGCCTGGTTGCAATTACTGCCGGTTGCCATGCCGTAAACACTGCCCAGGCAGCCGTGATAGGCGGGGTTGGCGGGCTGGTGATGTTCGGCACCACTATCCTGCTGGAGCGGCTGCAAATAGACGATGCAGTCGGTGCAATCCCGGTGCATCTGGGGGCCGGGGTGTGGGGCACACTGGCGGTAGCATTTTTTGCGTCCCCGGCTCTGCTATATAGCACGCCAGAAGAAGTCGCTGCATTTAATCGCTTCAGTTTACTGCTGGTGCAACTGCTGGGGATTGTGGTGTGTGGCGTGTGGGTCTTTTCTATCACATATCTCGTCATTCGTATCAGCAACAACATCTCACCGCTGCGTGTATCAGAAGCAGACGAGAAAATGGGCCTCAACGTCTCAGAACATGACGCCCGGACTGACCTGCTGGATATGTTTACCGTGATGGACGAGCAATCCCACACGGGCGACCTGAGCCTGCGCGTACCGGTAGAGCCTTTCACCGAGATCGGGTTGATTGCTGAGCATTACAACGAGGTACTGGACGCCTTCGAAAAGGCCATGATGCGCACCGATTCTATTGTACGAATTGCAATGGACGGCATCATCACTTTCTCGAGGGATACCTTCACCATTATCTCTGTTAACCCGGCGGCAGAAGCCATCCTCGGTTACACCGGCAGCGAACTACAGGATAAACCCATCTACCGATTGCTGGCCTCCCAGCAAAACCCGGCTGACCTTGCAGATACCTCCGAGTTTACGGATGTTATCTCCAGCCTGATGAAGTCCGACACCTACCGCGAGATTGTAGGCAAGCGTGCCAACGGCACCACCTTCCCGATGGAAGTTAACGTAACCGAAGTGACAGGCCGCGCAGACCAGGAAGGCTTCTTTACCGCCACGTTCCGTGATATTACACAGCGCAAAGCCTTTGAGGACGAGCTCTTCCGGCAGAACCAGTATTTGAACACGCTGCACGGCGTCACCCTGGCAATGATGAACCGCCTCGAAAAAGAAGAACTGCTGCACGGCATTATTGCCAACGCCGCCGGGATGATGCACACCTTCCAGGGCTATGTCTATCTGGTCACACCCTCCGGGCAATACCTTGAGATGGTCGTTGGCACAGGTGTATTCGAGAAGTTCGTGGGCACACGGCTGGCCTTTAACGACGGTCTTGCAGGGCGTGTATTCCATCGCGGTGAGGGCGACATCATCGACAACTACAGCGAGTGGAGTGGCCGTGCTGGCGTGTACGAAAAAGAGAAGTTCGGGTCTGCTATCGCCGTGCCGTTATTCTCTGGCTTTGAGCCGATGGGCGTATTCGGCATGGCTCATGTGGGTAGCGACGCTAAATTCACAAAGCTGGATCTTGATCTGCTAACCCGGTTTTCAGAGCTAACCTCCATCGCGCTGGACAATGCCAATCTGTATGAATCGGCCCAGCAGGAAATCACCGAGCGCAAGCGCATCCAGGAAGAACTGGAGGAAGCCCGCGATGCTGCCGAGGCCGCCAACAAAGCCAAAAGTTCCTTCCTCGCCAACATGAGCCACGAACTGCGCACTCCGTTGAACGCAATCATCGGCTACAGCGAAATGCTCCAGGAAGACGCCGAGGACTTCGGCTACGATGACTTCGTGCCAGACCTCAGCAAAATCCGCTCTGCCGGCAGCCATCTGCTTGACCTGATTAACAACAATCTCGGCAACTTCAAACTCCTCAACAAACAACTCCATACGGCCTGCTTCGATTTTGGAGAGGTCGAGAATGTTGTTAATCAGGTCAAGCAGAT
>JBCCQC010000778.1:0-2526 GCA_039024535.1 Chloroflexota bacterium | reverse complement strand
GTAACCACCACCGGCAGCCCCACCTTTAATACCGAATGTTGGCCCCTGCGACGGTTGGCGTACAGTCACCACAGCTTTTTTTCCAATGTGATTCAGTCCCTGGCCCAGCCCTACTGTTGTCGTGGACTTGCCCTCACCGAGTGGCGTAGGGGTAATAGCGGTAATATCCACATATTTCGCGTCCGGGCGGTCTTTGAGCTTATCCAGTGCGCTCAAATTCACCTTGGCAATGTATTTGCCGTAGTGCTCAAGGTCGGTGTCCGGGTCGAGGCCCATTTGCTCGGCAATTTCATTAATGTGTACCAGCTTCGCCCCGCGTGCAATTTCAATATCAGAAGGAATGCTCATCCGTGAATAACTTCCATGCTCTTGCAAGAGATAAATTAATCTAATACTTATCTTATTGTAGTGCATGTGGGGGCAGTTTGTCAGGTGACGGCAAGCAGACTTGCGAATCAATTTTTGTGCAGTCACACAGTAGAGACTATCAGAGGACAGCACATATGGGCCTGCGCTGTCGCATATCAAGCGTTTTGGTGCGGTTAAACCCGATGGCAATACCACCATGCACCACTGCTTGAACTCGCGCTGTGTAAGGGGGGGGCATGGCCCCCCCGGTCTATTTGTCAATCTATGTATTCATGGGCCGGAATCGTCAGGAAGTCGTCGAAGTCCTCACTGCTGATGAAGTCTTCCAGCAGTTTGCGTGCGATGTCAAAGCGACCAGCTTCGAAGGCTTCTTCCCCGACCAGTACTTTGATTTTATCCAGTTCTTCCGGGATCATACCCGTTGCCATTTCCAGCGTAATGGCACGGCCATCGTCCAGCGTGGCGGTTTCGCTGTTGACCCACTGCCACACCTGCGCACGGGAGATTTCCGCCGTGGCAGCGTCCTCCATCAGGTTATACAGCGCCGCAGCCCCCACGCCACGCAGCCACGACTCAATATAGAGCAATGCCACATTGATATTCAGGCGCAGGCCCTCCTCTGTAATGGTGCCGCCGGGAATATCAAAGTTAATCAGGTCAGCGGCTTCTACGGCCACATCGTCGCGCAGGCGGCTTTTCTGGTGATCGTTCTCACCCATAACGCCCTCAAAAACCTCACGGGCAACAGGCACCAGCCCCGGATGCGCCACCCACGAGCCATCAAACCCATCGGTCGCCTCGCGCTCTTTGTCCTGCGTGACCTTTGCAAACGCTACTTTATTCACATCCGGGTCTTTACGCGGGATGAACGCCGCCATGCCACCAATCACGTGTGCGCCACGCTTATGGCAGCTACGCACCAGCAGTTCAGTGTAGGCCCGCATGAACGGCACCGTCATGGTAATCTGCGCCCGGTCAGGAAAAACAACGCCTTCCTGGTTGCGGAACTTCTTGATGGCGCTGAAGATGTAATCCCAGCGTCCGGCGTTCATCCCGGCAGAGTGTTCGCGCAGTTCATAGAGGATCTCTTCCATCTCGAAGGCCGCCAGAATCGTTTCCATCAGCACTGTCGCTTTAATCGTGCCCTGCGGAATACCCAATTCATCCTGTGCCATCACAAACGCATCGTTCCACAGCCGCGCTTCGAGGTGGTTTTCCAGCTTCGCGAGGTAATAGTACGGGCCAGCGCCGTTTTCCAGCAGTTGCTTCACGTTGTGGAAGAAGTACAGGCCGAAGTCAAACAGCGCACCACTCATCGGCTTACCATCTACCCGTACATGAGGCTCCTCAAGGTGCCAGCCACGCGGACGCACCAGCAACGTTGCAATCTGGTCATTGAGTTCGTACACCTTACCCTTTTGCTCCAGCCGAATGTCGCCGCGTATGGCGTCACGAAGGTTAATCTGCCCTTCGACCATGTTATCCCACGTGGGCACGTTGCTGTCTTCAAAGTCTGTCATAAACACATCTGCACCGGAGTTCAGCGCGTTGATAACCATTTTGCGGTCAGTTGGCCCGGTGATTTCTACCCAGCGTTTCTGAATCGCGGGGGGTGTGGGGGCTACCTGCCAGTCACCCTCACGGATGTGTTCTGTCTCTTCAAGGAAGGCGGGCATTTTTCCCGCGTCAATCTCTTTCTGGCGTTCCACGCGCAGTGCCAGCAGTTCACGGCGGCGCTGCCCGAAGGCCCGCTCCAGCTTCGCAATAAAAGCAACGGCCTCTGCCATCAGAATGTCTTCATAACCCGGCTTGATCTCGCCGGTAATCTCCACCCCATCCGGGTACATGCGTAAAAACTCCTTCAAATAAAAACTATCGCCGCATTGTACCGGACTTCTATCAGACTCATCAACGTTTCTGCCTACAAATCCTGGCTCTGCGGGAGGATCACCAGATCACGAATCGTTGATGAGTCTGATACGCGACCAACACAATCTTTGTTCACATCCCAAAATGTGGCGGCATGAGCGTTCTGAGGGATGTCTACGGAGTCCAAGAGCAACTTGGGCACGCCTCGGTGGCGAGCTATTACGGCGCGGACGCTGAATTCTTTAGGCGGGCGTTTAAGTTCACCATTCTACGTGACCCGATATCCCG
>JBCCQC010000777.1:0-2531 GCA_039024535.1 Chloroflexota bacterium | reverse complement strand
CCGAAGCCGACGTAGTAGAAGCCGCACTCGCCACCTACCCCGGCAAAAGCGTCATCAATGGCAACAATCTGGAAAATGGCCGCGACCGTGTAGACAGCATTTTCCCGCTGGCGAAGAGGTACGGCGCGGCGGTTATGTCCATGACCATCGACGAGGACGGCATGGCACACACCCGCGAGAAGAAACACGAAATCGCCCAGCGCATCACCGATATTGCCGTAAACGACTATGGCCTGAAGGCCGAAGACCAGATTTTCGACGTGCTGACGTTCCCACTCACCACCGGCCAGGAAGAACTGCGCAACGACGCGCTGGAAACCATCGAAGCGCTCAAGCTCATCAAGCAGAACATCCCCGGCGTGCTCACCTCACTCGGCATCAGCAACGTCAGTTTTGGCGTGAGCAAGGGCGCACGCGCCGTGCTCAACAGTGTATTCCTGTATCACTGTGTGCAGGCCGGCCTCGATATGGCGATTGTGAACCCTGCGCACATCAAACCCTACAGCGAAATCCCGGATGAACAGCGCAAAGTCGCTAACGACCTGATTTTCAACACCGACCCGGACGCCCTGCCGCGCTTCATCCAGTATTTTGAGGCCAACACGGTTGACCTGGGCGACGAGGGGCAAACCGACCCGACCGAGGATATGACCAGCGAAGAGGCCGTTCACTGGCAAATCGTCCACCGCAAAAAAGACGGCATTGAAGCCCGCATAGACGACGCGCTCACTCGCCATGACCCGGTGTGGACGTTGAATAATGTGCTGCTGCCCGCAATGAAGGAAGTGGGTGATAAGTTCGGCGCGGGGGAACTCATTTTGCCATTCGTACTCCAGAGCGCGGAGGTGATGAAGAAGTCCGTCGCACACCTGGAGCAGTTTATGGAGCGCGTGGAGGGCACGACGAAGGGCACGGTGGTACTTGCCACGGTCTACGGCGACGTGCATGACATCGGCAAGAACCTGGTGAAAACGATTCTGAGCAACAACGGCTACACCGTCCATGACCTGGGCAAGCAGGTGCCGGTAAATACCATCATTGAGAAGTCTGTGGAGTACGGCGCAGATGCCATTGGCCTGAGTGCCTTGCTGGTGAGCACCTCGAAGCAGATGCCGCTGGTGGTGAACGAACTGGCGCGGCGCGGTGTGGAAATCCCTGTACTGGTAGGCGGTGCGGCCATCAATCGCCGGTTCGGGCGGCGCATCCTGTTCCTCGATGACAGCGGCGAGCCGTATAAGCCGGGGGTTTTCTACTGCAAGGATGCCTTCGAAGGGTTGGCCGTGGTAGATAAGCTGATGGACGACGCACGGCGCGACGAGTTCGTAGAAGAACTGGTCGCCAATGCGTATGATGAAATCGGCAGGAAGGCCCCGGTACGCCGTGCCATGCCCACACGCAAAACAAAGCAACTGCCAGAAGCCGACATCCCCACGCCGCCCTTCTGGGGCACGCGCGTCATCGACGATATGCCGCTGGAAATCGTGTTCAAGTATGTGCATAAGCCAGAACTGTTCCGGTTAAGCTGGGGGGCGAGAAATGCACGCGGCGAGGAGTGGAAAAAGATCAAAGCGGAGTTCGAGGCACGGCTGGTAGCCATGCAAAAAGACGCCATCCAGAACGGCACACTCAAGCCACAGGCCACCTACGGCTACTTCCCCGCCAACAGTGACGGCGACGACCTCATCATCTGGGATGCCGACACATTCGCGGCCACCGGCGAAAAAGTGGAAGCCGGGCGCTTCAAGTTCCCGCGCCAGTACGGTGGCGATTTTGTGTGCATCAGCGACTACTACGCCAGCATGGACACTGGCAAAACCGATGTGGTGACGCTCCAGGTAGTGACAGTAGGCGAGGTAGCAAACGACGCCTTTGATGTGCTCCAGAACGCAGACAACTACTCCGAGGCGTACTTCTTCCACGGGCTGGCCGTACAAACTGCCGAGGCGGTTGCCAACTACATCACGCGGCACGTGACCCGTGAACTGGGCGTCCCCGGTAAGCAGGGCAAGCGCTATAGCTGGGGCTACCCGGCCTGCCCGGATCTGGAAGAACATGAACTCGTGTTCGAACTGCTACCGGGTACAGAGCAGATTGGCATGGGCCTCACAACCAGCTATCAGCTACTCCCGGAACAGTCCACAGCGGCGATTTACGCGCACCACCCGAACGCGAAATACTTCAGCGTAGGCGTAGATCGCACGACACAACTGCTAGCAAAATAGCAAATTATGTGCCTCTGTGTAGGTTTTTAACGCGAAGGCGCAGAGGCGCAAAGGTAGGGGCATGGCACGCCATGCCCGACCAGACATAACAACATTGTGTGCACGCTCGGGTGTTCTTGGCTTCTCGTGAATATGCGATGCACCAGACATCGCGAAGGGGAATTTTGTACACGGAGCACGTGGAAAGTGTCTCTTGCGCACGTACTGATGCGATGCGGGTGGTACACTGAATAAAAAGGTAAGCTTCCAGAATGTGAATGCCACTTTGCTCCATAGATAACGGGTGCTACGCACATCGTTACCCATGCT
>JBCCQC010000776.1:0-2542 GCA_039024535.1 Chloroflexota bacterium | reverse complement strand
GTAGCGCACAATCAACAGCGTAAGGTCATCGAAAGGCGGCGCCCCGGCCGTAAAGTCATCTACGGCGCGGATAATCTCATCTCCCAGAACCTCCAGGGGTTTATCGTAGGATTCCAGAATAATGTTGCACAGGCGCTCTTCTCCGAAGAAATCTTTTGTTACACTTTCAGCCTCTGTCAGGCCATCTGTGTAGTAGATCACCATATCGCCCGGTTCCAGCTTCAACTCCACGGCCTCTAACGGGTTGTTCGGGAACCAGCCAATTGCCCGACCGCCCCGTGGCATAAACATGATCTCGCTGGTGGCACGACGAAAGATGATCGGCGGATTGTGCCCTGCGTTGACGTGCATACCACTACCATCTGGCTCGAAGATAGAGTGGAATGCTGTGACGAACATGCCGCTGTCGGCATCTTCCAGAATAAGATCGTTGGTGCGGGCCAGCGTTTCTACCGGTGAATTGGTCGCGTGTGCATGGCTGCGGATCATCGTCCTGGAAACCGCCATGAACATTGCTGCCGGGGCGCCTTTGTCGCTTACGTCGGCAACTACCACGCCGAGACTGTTATCGTTCAGCGTAAACACATCGTAGAAGTCCCCGGCCACCTCACGGGCAGCCTGCCAGCGGGCCGTGATTTCATAACCCGGCACGTAGGGCATGGTTTTGGGCAGCAGCGTGCGCTGGATGTCGCGTGCCATCTGGAGTTCGCGTTCGAGGCGGCCCTTTTCTACCGCAACCTGATAGAGACGCGCATTTTCAATCGCCGTGCCTGCAAGACCGCATACCGCCGTTAACAGGCCGAGGTCGCTCTGGGTAAATGCGCCAGAGCGCAGCGCGTTATCGACATATACAGCCCCGATCACACGATTCTGGACGATCATTGGCGCACACAGGATAGCCCGCAGCCCCTGCATGATGATGCTCTGCCCTGGCTGGAAGCGATCATCGAACTGGGCGTTGTTCGTCAGGATAGACTCGCGTGAGTTGACCACCTGGTTCACGATAGTTGTGCTGTAGCCTTCTTTTTTGAGCGTGTCGTTATCCAGGCCGCGCTCCACAATCACCCGAAAGTTGCCGTTCCCGCTCTCGTCAATCATCACGAATCCACGTCCGGCCCGTGTGATCTCCATAACGGAGTCCATAAAGTTGTTCAGCACGGTGTTGAAATCCAGACTGGAGTTCATGTTGAGGCTGAAGTCGTATAGCGTTTTCAAATGCTCCACATCGAGCGATGCAACATCCTGGGGTTGGGGATTGTCCGGCATAGCCGCGCCTTTTCCGTCCAATTTACACGTTTGTGATGCATTATAGACGATGCACTACGATTCGCCCAATACAACCGCTGTAAAAAACGCGCAGCGTTTGCCGCGAGACCGCGTGTCGCATATCATTAACATGCATATATAAGTCGGTTTATTCTATGGTGAGAGGGGAAAACCCATGCAACTGAAAACACTTTGTGGTGCGTTGATGCTGGCCCTGGCGGGGCTGCTTCTGTTACCGGCACAGCCTGCTGCGGCGCAGCTAGAGGGCATTTGCGATGATGTCATCACGCTGGAATCGGGCAATACGGTTGAGCGGACGATTACGGATATTGACTTCATCTGGGCGTTTTGCTTTGAGGGACGCGCTGGCGACCTGGTGACGATTTCTGCGGAAGTTCCTGAGGGTAGCGACCTTGATGGCTTCCTGGGTGTATTAAATGAGGACACGGAGTTCCTGATTGCGGAATTGAACGTGATGACCGCGCAGACCACGCCCGATCAATTGCCATTTACGCTGGATGAAAGCGGCTCCTACATTATTGTGATAGGCCGCGATGGTGGCGAAACCGGCACCTCTACCGGGACGTTTTCTATCGGGTTGACCATCACTGGCGACGCAAACGCTACCCTTGCCAGCGGTGACTGCCCCCCCAATACAACCTCCATCAGCGCAGGGGATGAACTGACTGGCACGATTACCGATGCCGACTACTTTACCGCCTACTGCTTCGAGGCCAGTGCAGGCGATCTTGTGATTGCGGAGGCCAGCGCTGACTTCCTGCTGGATACTATTCTGATCCTGACAGATGCTGGCTTACAGACCACGCTACGGGAAAACGACGACTGCACTGATGACACGCTCGATTCCTGTATTGAGTACGAGATTGAAGCCGATGGTAACTATGTGATAGCTGTGGGTCGTTTTCAAACTGTAGAGGGTAACACAACCGGCGACTTCACGATCACGTTCGACATTGAAGGGCAAACCACCGGCTCCTTCACGCCTCCGGGCGAAAAAGAGCCGGCCCCCGCTACCCCGAATGCCACAGCGGACTGTGACAGCACGTTCGTCAGTAGCCTTGTGGATGCCACGTGGGAAATTGATACTGACGAGTTGCAAATGCAGTTCACCTTCGCCTGTGATGGGTCTGTTGTCGTTAACGTGAACGGGCAGGATATTGGTACGGCGACATACACTGTAGAAGACCAGCCAGACGACACCCTTACGCTGACGATTGACACCGGCACCGATACCATTGACTTTACCCGCGTGGTG
>JBCCQC010000775.1:0-2553 GCA_039024535.1 Chloroflexota bacterium | reverse complement strand
TGGCCTGCACCTGGTCTTCCGTCAGGTCTTTTACACGGATGTCCGGGTCAATTCCCGTTGCTTCAAGAATTTGCTGGCTGGTCGTTTTACCGATGCCATAGATGTAGGTCAGGGAAATTTCCACACGCTTGTTGCGCGGGATGTCCACACCTTCAATACGAGCCATACGAAATACTACCTCCTCAAATCCTGTGCCGGGGCATTATCACCGACACACCTTCACTGCGCTAGCCCTGCTTTTGCTTGTGCTTGGGGTTAGAGCAAATCACCATAACGCGGCCCCGGCGCTTAATAATGCGGCACTTCGGGCAGCGCTTTTTGACAGACGTAGATACCTTCATCTGCTGTCTATTCCTTTGTCGATATTACCGAATATAAGATTATAGGGGAAGCAGACGGATTTGTCTACCATAACATTGGGGCAGCCACACGGGGCCGTCTTTCTGCACAACGGGGTGGGCGTCTCGCCTCAACGCCCATCCCCGGATGTTTCGAGGGTATAGTGTACCAGCTACCCCGCCAGCCGATCCCGTGCCTCGCGTGCCGGGGTAAAGTTCGGGTTGAACTGGAGCGCGGTGTTGTAATTCGTCAGCGCACGCTGGGTATCGCCCATGCCCTCGCGGGCCACACCAGCATAATAGTACGTCTCTTCTACATACTGGCCGCCGCCGTCATTCAGGTTCTGCTGCGCAAGTGTAATAGTATCATCGTAGCGGCCCACAGCATTGTACGCCTCAAACGGCCCGAACTGATACCACATCATGCGGTACGGCAGGCCCCACTTACGCGCCTCATCATAGGCCAGCGCTGCAAACTCATACTCGCCCTGCAACACATAGTTCGTGCCCACATTAAACCACACAAACGGGTCACTCCCATCGTCCACCGCAGCGGTCTGGGCACGTTCCAGCGCATTGCGGATGTTAATTTGCTCGTCGTAGTCATCGCCCAGCACTGCGGCCAGTTCCGCCTCGCGGCTCACATCATACAGCACGATGTAGACATAGTTGAAATGCTTCCACTTGTCCGCAATCTCGGCGTAGGCATAGTTATAGTTCGGGCCGTCATAGCTATCGTGCGTGCTGAAGGTCTGGTTGGCGTCGTCATAGCCCTTCACCAGCAGGTAGTGGCCCATCCAGCCGAGGTCATGCGGCGGCGGGTCATAACCGGCCTCAATAATCACCGGGAAGTTATTGGAAATCAGTTCCTTCAACAGGTCAAGGTCGCCACCATAGCGCATCACAGCGCGTGCGCCCGTGCTGGTATGCGCATTCACATATTCAACCATCTGCCACGGGCTAACGTTCTTATCTTCTACGTTCGGCTTCAGCCAGCTTGCAGACGTGTTCTGGTCATTAGGATAACCAAAATAAGACAGGCCCATCGTCAGCGTAGCGGGGCCACAGTTATTCCAGCCCTGCGGCTCATAGCGGAATCCCTCCATATTATGGGCGGCGGGCAGCAGCTCCATCGGGCTAATCAGCCCCTCGTCCTGGGCGAAGGCACTCGCGCCCACAGCCAGTAATGCACACAGCAGCAGCACGACGATCATTTGCCGTTGTAACATCATAGGTCACATCCTTAATCTACAACTCATCTTGCCGATTCCCCTGCATTATAACCAGTTTCTGCGGGCAATCCATGCCGCGCAAGCAACGCTTACACTACGCTCCATACTCTTGAATATGTTGGAGTGTGATAGAATCACCCGGAATCTTTAAGGATGAACATGACAACCCGACCTGACCGTTCCACTGCGCAGGAGCGCACGCGGCTGGATCTGATTCGTGCTGCAAACAACATCTTGATGCGTGATGGCTACACCAGTTTAACAGTGACCGCTATTGCCGCAGAGTCTGGCTATGGCCGACGTACCTTCTACCGCTATTTTAAAAACCGTGATGCTCTTGTCTATCACATGGTCGTTACATGGATTACAGCACTGGCAGAACAGGCAATCACCCGTGCCCAGCATTTGCCAACACCACAGCGCGAATACGCTGTCCTCCAGCACATTTTATCCGGCTTCTACAGTAATCGTGATCTATTTCGCTCTCTGTCTACGTTTTTTCAATCACCACACGGTAAACGTGTTACTGAAACAATGCGCCAGCATTTTCTTTCTGCACTTCAGGCTGGCCGACTGAATTTCAACAACCGGGTTTCTAACGAAGTCGTCAGTCATGTTCATGCCGGGGGATTCAGCCACCTTATCAGGCAAGTTATCTGGTCGTCGGAAATGGTTGATGTTGACGAAGTCGTCCGGGAGTATTTCATATTGACCTTCGGCGAAGAACCTCCAGAATTTACTGATTGACATGTGTCGATTATGGCACACATGGACACGGTAGCTGCCACATCCTAAGCCACTGACAGAAAGTTGTGTGATAGAATCAGTCTATTATCGTGGCAGAATGTGTTCTGATTTTTCATCACCTCCTGAACCGTCTGAGCCAGTGCCTCGATGGATCGGTGCAGATGATTGGCGGTGGCCAGTTGTTTGAAGTGCAGCCAGAAACGCTCAATCGGATTGAGAAACGGGCTGTACTTCGG
>JBCCQC010000774.1:0-2561 GCA_039024535.1 Chloroflexota bacterium | reverse complement strand
GGAACGGGAACAGCGATACCGGGATTAACTGGAAGTGCTTGCGTGCAAACGGCAGACCGATAATGGTAATTGCCAGAATCAGGCCGCTGGTCAGGTGCGTGAGGGCGATTTCCCAGCCGAAGAAGATGACCCACACCACGTTGAAAACCGTGGAGAGAAAGCTCTCGCCGCCCGGTTGTGGCACAACTTCTTTACCAAACGGCACCATCGTAGACCAGCCAAAGCGGATCGCCTGCCGCCCGAACGGGATGCCGATAATCGTCAGGCACAGCAGCAAACCGCCCAGCACGTAGAAAAAGCCAGCGACAAAGCCGCCAAAAATCAACCAGATCAAATTACCCAGAAAACTCATATGTCGCTCCATTTTATGTACAGTTACACAGTCTATACGTTAACATGGTGGGTACTGTTGCGCCTGCTACCGTAAACGGTTCTATAAAGCTGTTAAAAACCCGCCAAAAATTTCACCACGCATGACATAGATCGTGTAATATGAAAAGAATTGTGTCCGCACCACAGAGAAAAGTTCGCTACCCATGAGCAGTATCCCATCATCGCGGCTGAAGCACGCTACCACCTATGCCCACCAGCGCCTTGCAACTGAACTGCCAGCCGACCTCGCCTACCACGACCTGCGCCACACCCGTGATATTGTGGTTCCAGCGGCAGAGCGCATGGCTGACCTGCATGACCTGAACCCGTGGGAACATGATCTGCTCATTGCGGCGGCGTGGTTTCACGACATCGGGTTTGTTGAGCGTTATGAGAACAACGAAGTCATCGGCGCAGAAATTGCCACCGATACCCTGCCGCGCTATGGCTACACAAAAGACGAAGTAGCGATCATCGCGGAAATTATTCTGGCAACCAGCCTGCCCCACGACCCGCAAACCCGTTTGCAGTCCATCATGATAGACGCGGATATGGATTCGCTGGGACGTGAGGACTTTGTGACGATTGCCGATGGACTGCGCAAAGAAGAACGCAAATACCTCAACCGGGACATGGACGACGTGGCGTGGTACACCTACGAAATGAATTTCCTGCGCAGCCACCGCTACTTTACAACGCCGCAGCGTTACTACCGCACCCCCGGCAAGCTGCAAAACTTTATGCGGCTGTACCGACTGCGCCAGAAAGCCATCAACACTCAGGCCACGAACAGGAAGAACTCCGGGTAGCGGCGCAGCACATACGCAATGCCGTACAGCAGCGCCCCCAGTGTCACGGCAGTGACCGCAAAATTGCGCCGGAACCATGCGACCTCGGCGTATTTTTCCACGATGTAGACCAGAAAATACTCCCCGGCAATGCCCTGCAAGTCATCCAGCCCGTAAACTGAACCGACCATGATTGCCACCATACCAGAGCCAATCGTGAGCAACTGCAACGGCACATAGTATGAGCGCCGCCCCTGCCAGAACCACTTTGCCGCCATCACCAGCAGGCCACTGAAGTACACCAGCGTGCCAATCAACTCCAGACCGGGCAAAAACACATCCAGCGCCGGGTGGGAAATGCCCGTGATACGCGCCAGTACCGCCACCAGCAAAAACACAAATCCAGCCACAGTCACACGCGGCACAATCGCCCACTCCCGAAAGCCTACGAGTGTTAGCAGCTCGCTGCGCAGCACAGAAAACCCGAACCATGCCGCCAGCAGCACAACCGTCAGAAAGCCAATCACGGCGCTGCCATATAGCACGGCCAGCACACCCCACATCAGCATTAACACGTAATACAACGGCTGCGAAAAAATTACCGCTGCCACCGTTACCGGACGGTTATTACTCTCGTCTGCCTGCTCAATGACTTCAAAACGGACGACCCACCGCGCCAGCCACCGATGCCGGAAAAGGCTATACAGTACCGCCACCGGCAACCCAAGCACCCCCGGCAGCGCAATAAATTGCGCCAGCGTGCCATCGGCGGCGTGCCAGCCAGCGTATAGAAACCAGCCGCACCCCGCATACAATGCAATTTCCAGCAGGTGCGGCAGAACCGGCAGCAGCAGCGGTAGCACATACACCGCAAACAGAAAGCCTACCCCACCCACAATGAGCACACTCCCCACCACCCAGATCAAATTGACGAACGAAAACCAGCCCTGTCTCCGGCTTGCCAGCGTGAAATTTGCCAGCCGCGCCAGTTCAGCGCGGTCAATGGGTTCACCGGCCAGCGCAGATGCCTGCGCCATGTAGTGCGCGACCTGTTCGGCGGCCTGTTCTGCTGTGAGCACGCCACGCGAGGCCATGTCATCCACAGCGCGAATATATGCGTTAATTTCTGCATAGGTGAGGGTATCGGGGGTGTCTCCGGGGGCCTGTGCCCGTGCCACAATGGGCAGCATCAGCAGGCACAGCGCCCCGGCCAGTAGAAGTGTTATCCGCTGCATGGTTTCGTCCTTGTCTATCGCCGTTATGGGTTAAAACCCCCGGCAACAGGGACAGTTCCGCAGCGAATAGCGGTTACAGTGAGACGAGTTTGTTCGTCAGGCGGCCCAGCACACCGATTTCGACGGTGTATTCGTCACCCGGTTTCATGTAATTTTTCTCTGCCAT
>JBCCQC010000773.1:0-2563 GCA_039024535.1 Chloroflexota bacterium | reverse complement strand
TTACGGTGCTCGTCCCACCATGATGCACAGCGCAGTCTGCCTTTTCCAGCACCTGTAGCTGTGGCACCCAGTCAAAAATGTAGAAGTTATTCGGCAGGTCTGTACCCGATGCATGGCGTATCGCTTCTGCGGTATGGCGTTTGCCCAGCCCGAACACAACATCGTAATTTGCCTGCCCCTCCACCGCGCGAACTAACCGGACGATAAAATCGAGGTCATTCTGTCGGATGAACGTGCCAAAGGTGCAATAAATCAGCATGCGGTCATGTGCTGGCGTGTTGTGTTTTTCCAGCAGGGCGGTCAGTTCGGCGTTCTCTGGCCTGCCAGATGCCCGTTGGGATACGTTAATCATCGGCCCCGCATAGTGAACCGTCGGGTAAGGCTCGTGGGGGAAGTCGAACTCGTGGGCATGCATCATCAACACCGGGATAGTGCGATAGACGACGGGCATCAGCCAGTGATACAGCAGTAGTTCACGACGATGCGGAAACCCGACATAATCCGCAAAGTCCCGTAATTGCTGTACCTCGCTCAGGCCGGCCCCCATCAAGCGGTCTTGCATAAACCCGAACCATCTCGTTACACGGTACACCAGCCATGCCCACTCTATGCCGATGCTGCTTCCGCTCCATCCGTGCCCTGGCACGATGGCGGTGTGCGTGGGGGGCAATCCGGGGGCTTTGTGCAGCCCGATAAAGTTTGAGAGCAGCGCAAACCGCAGATCACGTGCATGTGCGGCAATGATGTAGTCGTTCTCTTCCACATCAACCAGCAGCACATCCGGCCTGTGCGCTTCGATGAATTGATCCAGACGGGAGAGTTTTTCAAGGCGTATTTTCAGGGCTTTATTACGTCGCCGCTGGTACGCCAGCAAGCGCCCCGGATATTGCAGCAACTTCGAAACAATGCCCTCAGTTTTCGGAGGAGTATCATCACCGTCCGGGTTCAGATGGGCGAATGACAGCGATTCCTGCCGCGATGCGGTTGTACAGTCCGTGTCACTGGTGATAATCACCTCGTGACCGGCAAGTTCAAGGCAATGCGCCAGTTGGAAGCTAACGTTCCGAAAGCTGGTGTGTGGGCCAATGAGAATCGCAATGCGTGCCATAGGTGTGCTCCGCTAGGGGCGTGTGGCTTCCATGTAGAGGCTATAGCCAGTGTAAGCCACATGGTCGATGTCCATATCCGGGTCAAAGTCCACCTGCCGCACGTCGGTAAAACCGGCCACTTTAAGCATCTTTTCCATGCGCTCCGGGTCGTACAGGCATTTATGCTCGCCCCACTGGTAGGCAAGGAAGTGCATGTGGTCAGTCACGCACTCCGCACCGGGGACGCGACGCACCCAGCCATCGGGCATGGCATTTTCCAGGGTAGTAAAGAAAGCGTCGTCACCGTTGACGTAAGCCGCTGAATACTTGAGATAGTCTGGCACCACAACGCGGAATGTGCCCCCCGGTTTGAGCATACGAAACACATCCTGCATCATAGCGTAACCGGTCTGGTAGTCTAGATGCTCCCAGAAGTGCGACGAGTAAATATAGTCACAGGATTGATCGGGCAGGGGGAGGGGCCGCCGCAGGTCGTGGGCAACGAAGGCGCCTGTGGCATCCGGTTTGCGCTTCTTCCAGTTTTCAATGTCTACATTGAGCCAGCCCTCCCGAATATCGAAGCCGCAGCCCAGGTTCAGCCTGAGGTTGCTAGCGTTGTTGAACTGCGCAAACTGGCGTTTTGCCGTGGCGGTAGTAATCAACATACGGATCTCAAATTCCAGTTGCAGCACACTCCGGGCAAGGTAAATGGCGCTGGAGGTCTTGACCCGTTCTTCCAGTGCTGGCGGTACGATGCGTTGAATCAAACCCATAGATGTTGTTCCAGTTGGCTGAGTTGGTTATCTACAGGTCATGATACCAGCTATCGGGCGGGCATTATCCTGCTGCGCAAACGTTTCTCATCAGTCGCCAGGGGCACTACCCACTCTGTAGTATGGACTGAAGAATAGACCAGCACACCGGGAAAATCGAAACGTGGCCGCCGTTGTGAAAGTGCGGGATCTCATTAGATTGGCTGCGGGGCATTGAGCGAGACGACCTATCGTTGATTATAGCGACGTATTCCCGGTGCCCATCGCTTTTATCACCTCTTCAGTAATCTGTGGCATGCCTACCCGCCGGGTTTGCCAGTCAAAACACATCAGCAGGTTGGCAAGAAGACAAGCGCAACGGCGCATTCGTGTCAATAGCTCAGACGTTACGCGCCGCGTACGCTTGCCTTTTCAAAGACCGCTTCCTACCATGAACTGGTGACGTGCCGGTTCATTGTTAAGCATAACCCGGCGGATGCGTCACCCGTCCGCTGCCGATTAGAAGTAGCTACTGATGAGTTCAAGGATGCCTGAAATATCATCTGTGCTACCTGACTGAACGCGTGTTGCACTCGCACGGGCAATGCTATTGAGAGCCTGTATATCTGCTCCCTGTCCATAGGCAACGGGAATCACAATCACAGGGTTGATGTCATCCCGACTTGCTCGAATGGCCTGAGTCGCATCATTGAGTGTAACGCC
>JBCCQC010000772.1:0-2577 GCA_039024535.1 Chloroflexota bacterium | reverse complement strand
GCATCACGTTGCAGGATGCGCTGGCAGCAGCAAAAGGAGCAAACTGAATATGGCACTCGCAAAACGCATTATCCCCTGCCTGGACGTAAAAGATGGCCGCGTGGTGAAGGGCGTGAACTTCGTCGGGCTGCGCGATGCTGGCGACCCGGTAGAGCAGGCGGCTGTGTACGACCGTGAAGGCGCAGATGAACTGGTTTTCCTGGATATTATAGCCAGCCACGAAGCGCGTAACACAACACTGGATATGGTGCGTGCCGTGGCCGATACCGTGTTTATCCCGTACTGTGTGGGCGGCGGCATTCGCACTGTAGAAGATATTCGCGCTACGCTGCTGGCCGGAGCCGATAAAGTGAGCATCAACAGTGCCGCCGTCAAAAACCCGACCATCATCAACGAAGGGGCATGGTCTTTTGGCAGCCAGTGCATCGTCGTTGCCATTGACCCGAAGAAAATCGACGGGGAGTGGATCGTTCACATTAATGGCGGGCGTGTCCCGACGGAAAAACGCGCCGTTGAGTGGGCACAGGAGGTTGAAGAACGCGGGGCCGGGGAAATTCTGCTGACGAGCATGGATCGGGATGGCACCAAAGCCGGCTACGACATCGAACTCACCCGCGCCATCAGTGAGGCTGTGAATATCCCGGTGATTGCATCTGGCGGGGCGGGTAAGAAAGAGGATTTCCGCGAAGCACTCACCGATGGCGGGGCGGATGCTGCGCTGGCCGCGTCGTTGTTTCACTACAACGAACTGCGCGTAGGCGAAGTAAAAAGCTATCTCGCAGAGGAAAATGTGCCGGTACGCCTCTCCGGGTGGGATTACGAATAAGAGAGAACCAATAGCCTATAATTGGCGCTTTGCGCTACAATGTCCTGTAGTTACAGTTTCAGGTGTAGTTACGGGACATTTACCCCATGTTTTTAGGTCGCCTTGTTGACACGCTCAGACAATTCATTGATCCCTTTGCAAGTGCCCCGAAGAAACCTCAACCTCTGGCAAAGCCACAGCGCGGCATTGTCATCGGTGCGGGGATAGCGGGGATTGCCGCTGCACGGAAACTACACGACGCCGGATACCACATCACCGTGCTGGAAGCACGTGACCGTGTGGGTGGGCGCATCTGGACGGATAAAACACTCGGTGTGCCGGTAGACATTGGCGCATCGTGGATTCAGGGCACAAAAGGCAACCCGATTACCCGTCTGTCACGTGACATCAAAACGGTTGTGACGAAAGAAACGTATCTGGTAAAGGACGGCAGTGGCAACACAGTCAGCGATGACGACATGGAACACGCTGAAGCACGTTTTGAGGCGCTATACGAAGCAGCCGAAGAACTCGCGGAGACACTGGATGAGGATATTTCCATCGGTGAAGCGGTGCGGCGTTTACTTGCTGATGATGAGTGGTCATCTGTGTTTGACTGGACGCTGACCAACCTGTTTGATCTGGAGTACGGCGCTTCGGCTGATACGATTTCGCTGTTCTACGGGTACAGTGACGATGAATTCCCCGGCAAAGATGTGGTGTTCCCCGGCGGATATGTGCAGGTGATTGACCTGCTGGCAGAGTCACTGGATATTCGGCCCGGTTACGAAGTGGAGCAGATTCATTATGATGATAATGGTGTGCGCGTCACAACCGACAATGAGACATTCGAAGCGGATTTCGCCATTGTAACGGTACCGCTGGGCGTGTTGAAGTCCGGTAAAATTGTGTTCTCGCCGCCGCTGCCTGCCACAAAACAGGCGGCTATCAACGGGCTGGAGATGGCACTGCTGAATAAGGTCGTGCTGCGTTTCCCGCACAACTTCTGGGGGGATGACCATGACTATCTGGGGTATGTATCCTCCACACACGGCGAATTTCCGTTATTTCTCAACATGGCCGGTGTGGTTGACGCGCCGGTACTGGTCGGGTTTGTGGGCGGGGACTACGCCGTGCAGATCGAAAATCTACCGGACGAGGACATACTGAAAAAAACGATGGACGTTCTGTGTACCCTGTTCGGCGATGATATTCCACAACCGGAAAGCCACATCATCACGCGGTGGGGGCAGGATGAGCACACAGCCGGGTCATACTCGTACATCCCGGTGGGGGCCACGCAGGATGACCGTAACACACTGGCACATCCTGCCGGTAAAACGCTGTTCTTCGCTGGCGAGGCCACACACGCCCACTATCCGTCAACCGTTCATGGGGCGTATCTGTCGGGTATCCGTGAGGCAGAGCGCATCCTGACGTTGAAATAGTCTTTACCGATTTTTCGGTGACAGTGCCGTGTGCATCAGGCATAATATGAGCTTCTTAAACGGTTAACACTCCCGGACATGCACATGGCAAACCCCGACATCATCCGTGTGGGCAACCTGAATATTGATACGGCCAGCTACCGCCTGCACAAAGATGAAACGCCTGTCAAGCTCACCCCCACGGAATGGGCGCTGCTGAAAGAACTGGTGCAGCATCCCAACCAGGTTTTAACGCATCGCACGTTGCTGCGCCGCGTGTGGGGTGACGAGTATTCGACGGAAAACGACTATGTGCATACCTACATCAGCCGCCTGCGCCGCAAG
>JBCCQC010000771.1:0-2583 GCA_039024535.1 Chloroflexota bacterium | reverse complement strand
GTGCGCCAAGGCTTTCACAGTTCTTTGCGAAGTCAATGGGCAGGGTTTCGCCGGTAAGCTGGCCGCTTTCGTCGCGGTAGCGGTACTTCGTGCCAAACCCATCATCACCAATGCTCTTTGAGAGCGCGCCAATGCTGGCAAATCCGTGGTTATCCACCAAGATGATGTTAACCTTGATGCCTTCCTGCACCATCGTCACGATCTCAGCGTTCATCATCAGGAACGACGCATCACCCACCATCACGTAAACTTCGCGGTCAGGGTCGGCCATTTTGACGCCCATTCCTCCAGCAACTTCATAGCCCATGCAGGAAAAACCGTACTCCAGATGATAGCCACGCGGTTCACGGGTACGCCACAGCTTGTGCAAATCCCCCGGCATACTCCCGGCGGCACACAGCACCACATCCTGCGGGCGAGACTGGCTGTTCACCATACCGATCACTTCTCCCTGGGAGAGCATCGGCTCGTGTTCGAGGTTGTAGATGCGGTGAACTTCGGCGTCCCACGATTTATTGAACTCGGCGGCACGCTGCTGGTAGTCGTCGGATGTGCGGTATTCGCCCACAGCGGCCATCAGTTCTTCCAGTGTCACCAGCGCATCGCCCACCAGCGGAACGGCATTGTGCTTGTAAGCATCAAACTCGGCCACATTGATGTTGATAAAGCGCACGCCGTCGTTCTGGAACGCGGTTTTGGACGCACTGGTAAAGTCGCTGTAGCGTGTGCCGATGCCGATAATCAAATCCGCCTCACGCGCCATAATATTTGCGCCGTCTGTGCCGGTTGTGCCCACCGCACCCAGATTCAGCGCGTGGTTATAGGGCAGCGACCCCTTACCGGCCTGCGTTTCGCCCACCGGGATGCCGGTTTTCTCTACAAACGCGGTGAGTGCCTGCCATGCCTCACTGTAATGCACGCCGCCACCGGCCACAATCATTGGTGCTTTTGCAGATTTGATCCACCCGGCGGCCTTTTGCAGCAGCGATAGATCGGGGCGGTTGCGCGGAATTGTCCACACACGCTTTTCGAACATGGCCGTCGGGTAGTCATAGGCTTCGGCCTGCGTGTCCTGTGGCAGCGAGAGCGTGACTGCGCCGGTATCTGCCGGGGAGGTCAGCACGCGCATCACTTCCGGCAGGGACGTAATCAACTGTTCCGGGCGCGAGATGCGATCCCAGTAGCGCGAGAGCGGCTTGAAGGCGTCATTCACGCTGATGTCCGGGGTGTGTTCGCTTTCTAGCTGCTGCAACACAGGTGCCTGGATGCGCTCCACAAAAATATCACCGGGCAGCAGCAGCACCGGAATACGGTTCACAGTAGCGAGTGCCGCGCCGGTCAACATATTGGTGGCTCCCGGCCCGATAGACGAGGTGCAGGCAAACGTCTGCATCCGGTTTTTGTGCTTGGCGTAGGCCACAGCGGTGTGAACCTGCGCCTGCTCGTTGCGGCACTGGTAGTAGGGCATTTCTCCCCGGAACTGGTTGAGCGCCTGGCCCACCCCGGCAACGTTGCCGTGCCCGAAGATACCCCACACGCCGGCAAAGAAGGGGTTTTCGTTGCCATCACGGGAGATATGCTGCTTCGAGAGATACAGGACGAGTGCCTGTGCCAGTGTGAGTTTTCTGGTAGACATAAGTTTTTCCTCTGAAGTTTAATTTGTTTTCTAGCGGTTTGGCGAATCGGTGAATTAGCCTTTCAGCCAATCAGCATGTCAGCTTTTGCCCCTCAGACGATTGATGAATGGGGCAAGCATTCGTTTCACCTCTACTGTTGCATCATTCAGTGCTTGATAGTCTTGCTCGTTCAGGTATTTCAAATCACGGGACAGTAGCAGATGGTATTCAAGTTCACTGGCAGATCCCATCGAGATTTGCATAAACTGTGCCAGTTCGCGTTCCGTGTTTCTACCACACCCCTCAGCAATATTTGCGGGGATAGATGACGCCGCACGCCTGATCTGACTCGTCAATCCGAATCGTTCATCTGCCGGGAAATTCTGTGTAGACCGATACACGTTTAATGTGAGCTGGTGAGACTTCTCCCACACTTTAAGGCTTCTAAAATCACGCACCTGCGACTGTCCTCAAGCTGAAAGGCTTATAGCTGATATGCTTATAGAAACTAATCCAACCCGCCGTAGCTTTCTACGAACGCCTCGATTTCTGGCATCGTCGGCATAAAGTTAGCGCAGCCGTGTTTCGTTACCACGATGGCCCCGCACGCATTGCCCAGCCGCGCCGATTTATAGAGGCTCCAGCCCTGCACATACCCGTACAGGAAACCACCCCCGAATGCATCCCCCGCGCCGAGAATGTTGTAAATATCGACCGGGAAACCGGGCACAGATGTAACCTCACTGTCCGGCAGATGGATCTTCGCGCCCTCTGCGCCAACTTTTTCGACCACGGCTTCGAGTCCATGCGTCAGCATCACTTCAATGGCGCTGCGGCTATCGCCCTCAACTTTTGTATCGGATACCTGCGAGTGCGTGAGGCTCATTTTCTCGGTGTCCGTGAGCATGGCCGCATTGATTTCGTCCTCCGTGCCGATGACCACATCAACCAGCCGCAGCGCAGACCG
>JBCCQC010000770.1:0-2584 GCA_039024535.1 Chloroflexota bacterium | reverse complement strand
GGTGATGACACTCGGGTTCCTCATCATTATCATCTGGCATGACCGCCGCAAAGAACAGAACCAGTTTTTTGCGCTTTTTCTATTCGCGGTCGCCATCTGGAGTGCAGGGACGCTGCTGCTGCTGGCTTCGTCGGTCATTGGTATTAATGAGCAGCGTCAGGTGCAGTTGCTGGCCTCTGGCATTATGCGTGCAGGCTTCTCTGGCGCTGTGGTAGGCATTTATGCGCTGACGGCTATTCTCGTCAGCGTGCGCCCCCGCTTTTTCAAAACTTTCGTCGGGCTCACGCTGCTCCTGCTATTTTTCTATCAAGTTCTGGTTGAACAGCGTTTCTCACAATCACTTGATGCCGGCCAGCTTTATCGCTCCGGTATTGGTTCCTATCTGGTATTTGGTGCTACCACACTCTATCTGCTGTGGCGCTACCGGGCGCGGGTGTCATCATATGCATTGCAGTGGGGCATATTTGCGTTTGTTGTGGGGCAGGGGATCAGTGCGCTGGAAGGCAGCCTACAAACGCTATCGGTGTCCATTATGATTAGCTCTGCCGCCGTACTGGTACTGGGATTGTCTTTGCTGCGACGGGAAATCATCTTACCTCTGCGTGATCGCAACTCGCAGGTAGAAGCTATGCACAGCATGAGCCTTGCAGTTACCAGTCAGCTTGCTGTGCAAACTGTCTTCCAGCAGATTGTCCAACAGGCTGAACAGTGGCTGCGGGCCGATGCAGTCGCATTGTTCGTCAGGGAGCAGGATTTTATTCAGGTGGCAGAGGTGGCAGGTTTGCCACGCCAGTTTGTTGACCGGAAGTTGTTGATGGGCGTGGGGGTATCGGGGCGGGTCATCACAACCAAACAATCGATACTGCTTGAAAACTACGCCACTGACTGGACGGATGACCCTGATATGCCACTGGCAACCGAGACATTTGGTGCGGTAGTTTGTGTGCCGCTGGTAGCGGCTGATGAGTCTATCGGTGCGCTCATGGTGATTGCTGGTAAGCACAACCGGGCTTTTAACGGTGAAGATGTTAACCTGCTGGAAATGCTGGGAGCGCAGGCTGCTGTCGCTATCACACACAGTCAGTCCTTTGATAAGCAACAGCTTCTGGCTCAGGAGATTGAACAGGCCAGAAATCAACTACAGACTGTGCTTTCCAGCACGAAAAACCCCGTAATTGCCGTCAATCAACGCTTCGAGTTGATTGTCTCAAACGATGCAGCCGAGCAACTATTTCCTGAAATCAAGTATGCCTCTCCAATTACAGATGTTGTGCCATCAGGGGTTCTGCCCGGTGATCTGATTGACGATTACCGGGCGCCCATCTCGCACACGTACATGGAGGAAGTTGTTCTTGCTGACCGTATCTATCAATCGCACGTTGCTGCTATCGGACATGGCGACCAGATTGACGGTTGGGTTACTGTAATGACCGACGTAACTGGATTGAAAGAGCTGGATCGCATCAAAAGTGAAATGGTGCGAATGACGAGCCACGACCTCAAAAACCCGCTGCAAGCGGCGCTGGCGAATACGGAACTGCTCATCGATATGCTGGAAGGCTACCATGATAACGACGTTCATGACTCTATCGCAGTTATCGACAAGCAACTCACACGGATGTACCGTATTATCAGCGGTGTGCTGGATATGGAACGCTTCCGTACCGGCAAGCAGGCTATGAACATCTGCGCACCGGATGTCATTATCAGCAATACGGTTGGTGATTTTCGGACGATTGCAGCAGACAGACGGATTGCGGTTACTATTGATGTGGCACCAGATATTCTCCCTGTTATGGGTGATGCAGGACAACTGGAACGTGCCCTGAGTAATCTTGTCGAGAATGCGATAAAATTCACGCCCGACGGTGGCGAGGTAGACGTGAAAGCATACTCTGAAGATGGCAATACTTTCTTCGAGATCAAGGATACCGGCATCGGCATCCCCGTTTCTGAGCAGAGCAAGGTGTTTGACAGCTTCTACAGGGCCAAACAACGTGGCGCAGAGCATATCTCTGGAACGGGGCTGGGGTTACATCTGGTCAAAACAGTCATCGAAAACCACGAAGGACAGGTCTGGCTGGACAGTAATGGTCATGGAACAACGTTTTACATCTCGATTCCATCCGCGACAGACAGTATCCTAGATATACGATGAGGCTGTTACTGAGGTCGAAGCGCGTAGACAGTATTTCGCTATAAAGCGAGTTCATCATAAAGCGCGACCACACCCGGTAAAATTCGATTAAGTATTGCACCTCGAGTGCGTTAGGATACGGAATGGTCAACCGGATGCAGCAGCCTCATCTGCATTTCCCGCCTGTGGGTATAGACATCGGCAAAACCGATATTGTGCTGGCCCGCGCCGACGACGGAGACCCGCGCCACTTCCCCGTGCAGATCATCTCCCTGAAAGACCCAGACTGGCACCAGCGATTGATTGAAGCCGTTCCGGGTGGCGTCGCCGCCGCCGAACCAACCGGCTATCACTACATGGCCCCCATCGCGGCTGTGCTGCACCAGCACACCACCGCCCAACTCTATCTCGTCAATCACGAGACCACCGGCCACGTTCGCCAGACCC
>JBCCQC010000769.1:0-2590 GCA_039024535.1 Chloroflexota bacterium | reverse complement strand
CCTGCCGGGGTTTGGGGCAGCGCCCCATAACATTTTTCTTGTAATAATTAACTTTCAATCGGAGACAACAACATGACAGAAGGTGGTGGATTCACCAGTATGGCCGGGGCACACGCCGAAGGCGACGCCCCTGAAATTGGCATTGGTATTCTGGGCTATGCCTTTATGGGCAAGGCACACTCCAATGCATTCAAGAAAATCCCCTATATGATGTACCCCCCGGCAGCCATCCCGAAGCTCGTCGGCATCAGTGGGCGTAACGAAGCTGCTGTAGCAGAGGCCGCGAAACGCTACGGCTACGAAAACTACTACACGGACTGGCGCGAGATGATCGCCAACCCGGATATTCAGGTTTTTGACAACGGCGGCCCCAACAACTTCCACGCAGAGCCAACCATTGCCGCCGCAGAAGCCGGTAAGCACGTCTTCTGCGAAAAGCCGCTCGGACGCACTGCGGAAGAATCCATGAGCATGTTAGAGGCCGCAGAAAAAGCAGGCGTCAAACACATGGTCGCCTTTAATTACCGCTTCGTCCCGGCGATTGTGCAGGCCCGCAAACTGATCGAAAGTGGCGCACTTGGGCGGATTTATCACTGGCGTGCAGTCTATTTGCAGGGCTGGGGCATGGATCCAACCATGCCAATTAGCTGGCGCTTCCAGAAAGACATCGCAGGCAGCGGCGCACTGGGAGACCTTGGCGCACACATCATTGATCTTGCCCGTTTCCTCGTCGGTGAGCCGAAATCAGTCATGGGTTACATGCAGAACTGGATGCCCACCCGCCCGGATGGGGATGGCAACCCGGTTACGGCAGATGTAGACGACGGTTTTGTCGCTGCAATGGAGTTCGAAAACGGCGCACTCGGCACGGTGGAATCCACGCGCTTTGCACAGGGCCGCAAGAACTACAACTCGTTCGAGATCAACGCAGAAAACGGCTCCATCAAGTTTAATCTGGAACGCCTGAACGAGCTGGAGGTGTTCTGGGCAGGGGATGAGCCGGACACCACGCAGGGCTTTCATAACGTGCTGGTCAGTGAGCCGAACCACCCCTACTGGGAAAACTGGTGGCCGCAGGGTCACATGATCGGGTGGGAGCACAGCTTCGTGCATGAGTTCGATCACTTTTTCCACGCCATTGTGAACGACACCCCCGTAGACCCCTACGGAGCAACCTTCCTCGATGGCTACCGCAATTCGGTCATCTGTGACGCCATCGCAGAATCGTCACAGTCCGGGCGGCGCGTGGATATTAAATACGACAAATAAATCACAGGCAATTCCGGTAGGGGCAAGGCGGTGCCTTGCCCTGGGCGACCCGGCGGGTCGCCCCTACCACACACAAAACGCCTACCCTCACAAATTACTGCAATTCTGGAGAAAAACGTATGGCAAAGGTGGTAACGGTCGGTGTTCACATCCTCGATGTGCTGGGGCGGCACGTGGAGCGCATCCCGGAAGGGCAGGGCATTGACCTGATTGAAGAAATACGGCTCACCGTGGCAGGAACCGCTGCCGGTTCTGCTGTAGACCTCGCAAAACTCGGCGCAGACGTAACAACCATCGGTGCAATCGGCCACGACGACGCCGGGAACTTCATTATCGATACGATGAACCGCTACGGCATCAACACGGAGAGCATCGTACGCAAAGACGGCGTGCAAACCTCCACAACTATTCTGCCCATCCGTCCTAACGGCGAACGTCCGGCCATGCACGTACTCGGCACCAACGCGGAACTCTCAAAAGACGATATGAACTGGGACGTGCTCAAAGCGGCAGATTACGTTCACTTTGGCGGCACCTACCTGCTGCCGAAGCTGGACGGCGCACCCACAGCAGAGATTCTGCAATTCGCTCAGGAAAACGGCGCAGTCACCACGCTGGATATGCTGGCCGTGCCACAGGATGACATGATTGGCACACTGGCACCCTCACTCCCCTACTTGGACTATCTGATTCCGGGGGTGGAAGAAGCCGCCATGATTGCCGGTATCCCGGAAGAAAACACCGACGAACTTATCGACTACTATCTGGATAAGGGCGTGAAGCATGTCGTCTTCACGATGGGCGAAAAAGGCAGCGTGATCGGCTCACGGGAACTGGACGCGCCCATTCGCATCCCGGCATTTGATGTGCCCGTGGTCGATTCGACCGGGTGCGGGGACGCCTACTGTGCCGGGTTCATTGTGGGGTTAACGCACGGCTGGGATTTAGAAAAGTGCGGGCTGTTTGCGAGCGCGGCTTCCGGGCTGGTGATTACCGGGCTGGGGTCAGATGCAGGTATCGTCAACTTTGATGAGACACTGAAAATGGTGGAAACACATCCCCGCCACCCGATTAGTTAGCAATAATGTGGGCGGTTTTTCTCCCGCCCACATAGTAATGGAATCATTTGTCAGTGCTGAAGCGTTGAGAAGGTCTACCCTCTCTTACCCATTGATTCCAATCCTCATATCCTTTGACAGGAAACGCACGGCAAGTACAAATACCTTAACTCAAAACAAAAAATTGATTGAGTCATGTAATTATTGAAAGCCTCAAGCATTCATAGTTTGTAATACCATTCGTTTTTGTCCTTATTTTTTAT
>JBCCQC010000768.1:0-2599 GCA_039024535.1 Chloroflexota bacterium | reverse complement strand
CCTCATTGAACAGCACAGATGGCACGCCGCCGATGTTCGCCAGCACAATATCCAGTAGACCGTCGCCGTCAATATCGCCCAGCGACAACCCCGAACCGTTACTTTCGAACATGCGGATGGGTGCCTCGCCGCCAGTTGTGGTGTGCGGGAGTGTGTGGGCGACAAATGCTTCTCCACAGGTTGCCTCTGAAACGGGCACCTCCGCAATGCTGACGCTCTGTGCGCTGGCAGCGGTAGCAGAAAAGATGCCAATAATTGCCAGCAGCCAATAAATTCTGTGTTTGCTTTCCATTTTTATGAAATTACCTGAGATCAAAATTATAAAGGTGTGCCACATCAGCTTGATGCGGCACACCTGTCACATTCCATCTTAAGCGGTGTCGGGTTCTATCTGGTGGGCATGGCGTGCCATGCCCGTAATTTAGAACAGGTCGTTAACTTCTGCGTTGACTTCCGGCAGGATTTCTGCGGCTTCTACCTGCCCGAGAGCAATAGCTTCCATAGCCTCGTCCATAATGGTGGCGATTTCACCACCGAAGTCAGTGATGGGGAACAGGAACGTGCCGCCTTCTTCTGCTGCCTGATTTACGAATGCGCTTACGTCAACGCCAGCTTCTGCACGAATCGCCAGAGAGGTATCTGCGGCTTCCGGGATGGCCGGGAACACAACGGCAGATTCGCCGACGATGTTCTGGCACTGAGGAGATGCAAGGAACTTGACCCACTCCCATGCTTCATCCGGGTTTTCGCTGCCAACCCAGATGGAATCTGCAAGGCCGTTGAACATACTCTTGCGTCCTTCGGGGCCTTCTGGCAGGCGGGCAAAACCAACTTCGAAGTCACTGCCGAGGTAGGAACCGATCATCCATGAGCCGTCAACCACGAGAGCTGCCTCGCCAGACTGGAACAGCGCCAGCTTGCCCAGGCTCGTCTGTGCTTCGAACGGTGCTGCGTAGTTCTTGTCCAGCCACAGGCCGGTGATGTAGTCAATGGTCCGGATAAAGCGCTCGTCGTCGTAGTAGTACTCGTCGCCCCAGTTGCCGTTGTTGTATTCCCAGCCGGTGGTGTGGCTCAACCAGCTAAACTCGGTCTGGCCGTAGGCCTGGGCATCGCCCCAGCTATTGGCGAAACCGAACTGCACAATGTTGCTGGCGTCAAAGTCTTCGCTGAGGGCGTTGTTGCCATTAGCGTCAATGGTCAGGCGTGCCAGCACTTCGTCAAACGTGCCGCCGTCTTCGGGGTTCCATGTCATGGAATTGACTTCTTCTACGGTGACGCCAGCCGCTTCGAGGGCTTCTGCATTGTAGACGACTGCAACGGTGTCATAGTCCTTGGGCAGGCCATAGCGTGCGCCATCGCGTGCCCACAGTTCTGCAAGGCCGGGGTAGTAAATGTCGGTCGGTACGCCGTCGCGCTCTACCCACGGCTCAATGTCGACAATCTGGCCGAGTTCAACGAACTCCGGGTATTTGGCAAGGTGATTGGTGAAGACATCCGGGGCATCGCCAGTGACAAAGCCGCTGGTGATGGCTGTCCAGTAGTCGCCCCAGCCGCGCTGCTCGATTTCGATGATGATGTTGGGGTTGGCTTCCATGAACTGTGCAGCGCACTCTTCATACGGCGGGAGCTGATTGGTATCCCACAGCCAGTAGCGCAGGGTTACACTGTCCTGTGCGCTCACGCCGCCAACGACGATGAGCAGGATTGCTGCAAGAATCGTAAATACACTGAAGCGTTTCATTATGGGTGTTTCTCCTTGTGAAATTGAAACTCTAAAAATTTTTGTCACACTACCCGACACGCGCATTGTGACCGATTTACTTAAATCCAGAGAACTGGATAGAATCGACAACTTTACGTCCAAAAAAGATGAAAATGAGGATGGTTGGCACAATACCCACGGCAGTTCCCGCCATGAGTGCTGTCCAGTCCGGTGCGCCCTGTGGCGTTTGCTCCCGGAATACACCGAGGGCAACCGTCAGCACACGCACATCCTCGTTAAAGCCCACCAGCAGCGGCCACAGATATTCGTTCCAGCTTTGAATAAATGTGAGGATCGCAAGGGTAAGGATGGGGCCGCGAATGAGTGGCAGGGCCACGCGCCAGAAGATGCCAAACTTTGTTGCGCCGTCCAGCGTGGCGGCCTCCTCAAGGTCTTTGTTCAAACTGAGGAAAAACTGCCGCATAAAGAACACCGCAAACGGCGTCATCAGGAAGAACGGCGCGACCAACCCCTGATAGGTGCCAATCCAGCCAAGCTGACGGATAAGCACGAAGTTCGGGATGAACAGCACGATTGCAGGTACCATTAACCCTGTAAGGTACGTGAAAAAGATCACGTCCCGGAACGGGAATTTGATGCGTGCAAACGCATAGGCCGCCGCCGTGCTGAAGATCGTCTGCCCGAAGGTAATCAGCGCACTCACGATGAATGAGTTGCGCAGGAATATCCAGAAGTTAAGCTCTGCGGTGGTGATGTTCGCATTCACGACTTCTTCACCGACCAGCGCAGTAGAATCCAGTGTGCCGAGCACGCGCTGGAAATTAAACAGCGTCGTTTCTACCGGCAGCAGCGAAGCCGTTTCGCTGTAAACTTTAT
>JBCCQC010000767.1:0-2600 GCA_039024535.1 Chloroflexota bacterium | reverse complement strand
ACCAGACCGTCATTCATCTGCACATCGAACCACGCTAGCACCCCATCTCACCGGGCGGCAGGGCCGCCGCCCATTACTTCCGGCTTTTCCATGTGCCGCCGTATGTGTAGTGCGGGTTGTCGTCGCGCTTGTATTCCCACAAACACGTGCCACACACAAAATCCCAGCTTCCGCTGGCATCATGCTGGATGCGATAGAGCGTCTTGTGTGCTTCGCCACAGTGAAAGCACGTTTTACGACGCGGGTTGGCGTTGTGATAGCGTTTTTTATCAGACATCAAAAACTCCTTCATGAAACAGGGAAGCAAAATTCCACTACATCCGGTATGCTAAAGTCATCATCAATTTAGCATTGACGAGAGTCTGGATTATGGCAGAAAAAGCACGCGCCCTCATTTTCATTGTGAGCTATAACGCTGAGGCGTTCATTAACACCGTTCTGGATCGCATCCCCGAACAGGTATGGAACAGTGACCTGTACGATATGGAAGTGCTCATCATTGATGACCAGTCCGAAGACGACACGTTCATACGGGCCACCGAGTGGAGCGCACGCTACCCTGACCTGCAAGTCACCGTGATGTACAACCCGGTGAACCAGGGCTACGGCGGCAACCAGAAGATTGGCTATCACTACGCCATTGAAAACGACTTTGACGCAGTGGTGCTGCTGCACGGTGACGGCCAGTATGCCCCGGAATACCTGGACGATATGATCCGCCCACTGGTCACCGACGAAGCCGATGTGGTGTTCGGCAGCCGGATGCTGAAGCGGTTTGACGCGCTAAAGGGCAAAATGCCGCTGTACAAGTGGCTGGGCAACCAGGTGCTCACCACCGCGCAGAACCTGCTGCTGGGCTGCAACCTCGCAGAGTTCCACACTGGCTACCGCGCCTACAGCACAAAAGCCCTGGCATCGGTACCCTTCGCCTACAACTCCGATTACTTCGACTTCGACACCGACATCATTATTCAAATGCTGGATACCAGCCAGCGTATAAAAGAAATCCCCATCCCCACCTTCTACGGCGACGAAGTTTCCTACGTCAACGGCTGGCGCTATGGCGCGTTGATTATGCGCACGACGGTTCAGTCCCGGCTGATGCCACGCGGCCTGTTGTACGACCGCAAGTTCGACTATGAAACCGAAAACGAATACTACACGCTCAAGCTGGGCTATCCCAGTTCGCACCAGTTCGCGCTGGATAAAATCCTGCCGGGGGCAACCGTGCTGGACGTGGGCAGCGGCCCCGGCTACATGACGAAGGCCCTGCACGATAAAGGCGCAAAGGTCGTCTCGCTGGATCGTTTCATCCAGCCCATGACGGAAGAATACTCTATCCGCACCATTCAATCTGAGGTGGAAGACTACGACCTGACGACCGAGGACACCGAGGTCGAATGGGTGCTGATGCTGGACATTATCGAGCACCTCCACGACCCAGAAGAATTTATGCTCAAGCTGCGCTCACGCTATGCGGCAGATAACCCGCCAACCGTGGTGATTACCACCGGCAACGTCGCCTTTTTCGTGGTGCGGGCCGGGTTGCTATTCGGGCAGTTTAACTACGGCAAAAAGGGCATCCTTGACCGTGACCACCGCCGCCTGTTCACGTTCTCCAGCCTTGAGCGCACGCTGGAATCGACCGGGTATGACATCATTGACGTGCAGGGCATCCCCGCACCGTACCCGCTGGCAGTTGGTGATAACGCCATCTCGCGCTTTTTGATTGCTGTGAACCAGTTGCTCAACATCTTCTCGAAAGGGCTGTTCGCCTACCAGATTGCGATTGTCGCGCGGCCCCGCCCTATGCTGCATCACCTGCTGGAGCACGCCCGCACCGCCAGCGCCGAACGACTGGCACAGTCCGGCAAACCGATGGGCGTCAACGGCAAATCATAGCAGGTGTACTTCATCAAGTCACTCTAACTGTGTAGGCCCCGTCATAGAACGTGTGTGTGCCGGGGCTATCTCCGCTG
Source organism: Chloroflexota bacterium (assembly GCA_039024535.1). GTDB lineage: Bacteria > Chloroflexota > Anaerolineae > Aggregatilineales > Phototrophicaceae > DAOTTY01. The sequence continues at coordinate 621 of JBCCQC010000767.1, read as the reverse complement.
ATGGTCATCTCTACCGGGTATACGCCAGATGGTCGGTTATCTGTGGGCAGCCAGTTGCGCCCGGTTTCCACGCAGATGAGTAACCCGCTGTCATCCCCCAGCGCACAGAAACCCGTCTCCGGGTCGCCATCAAACACCGGCACGTCCAGCGCCGCGCGTAGCTCCGCCACCAGCCCCCGCACATTGTCACTCGCCAGCCCTACCTCACTTATCCCGATGAGATGCTCCAGCGCAAAGTCATCCGGCGCATCCGGCACTGCCACGCGCTCCCGTGCAATGAACTCTATCACGTTGCCGCCGGGGTCTTCGAAGTAGAGTGAGCGTGCCTGCCATGTGGACTTGCTGAAGTCGATAATTTTTTTGCCGTTGAAGGGCAGCAATGGCACCCGCGCTTCTGTCCATGCCAGCGCACTCTCGAACTGTTGCGGCGGGATGTTGATGGCGATGTGGTGGATGTGCGGTGTTTCCGCAACGGAAAACGTGAGCGCGGTTTTGCCCATCTGCACCGTGAAGGTGCCGGGAGCGCTGTGTGCCAGTGGCAGGCCGAGCGTTTGTGTGTAGAACGGTTGCTGCTGTGCGAGGTCTACCGTGTGTAATTTGACGTGTTGAATCTGCATGGTT
>JBCCQC010000766.1:0-2605 GCA_039024535.1 Chloroflexota bacterium | reverse complement strand
GAAAACCGCGAGATGCTCTACCAGCAAATCGCCGCCGGCTTTGAACCCGCGCTGACCCTTCAGCTACAGGTGCTCATGGAAACCGTGCGCCTGTGGGAAGCGGAACGTACCGGGTTCGCAGACCTTTCCTCGTGGGAGGTAACGCAGGACACACTGCTACAGATGGGTTTCGTAGACGAAGGCATTGACCTTGAAGCCGCCTATACCAACGAATTTTTACCATAACCATCCAATCGTAGGGGCGAGGCCATGCCTCGCCCATGCACATGAGGTGTAACCATGAAAAAACTGACCCTTATCGTAATCCTGCTGTTATCTATCGCCGTGGCGCCCGTCGTTGCGCAGGACGACATGGCCGATGTATCCGTATTCCTGCCGTTTATCCCGAATATTCAGTTTGCGCCGATGTACGTCGCCATCGAGAAAGGTTACTTCGCGGAGGCCGGTTTGAACGTCACGCTGGAGTATGGCAGCGAACCCGACGGACTCGAACTCATCGCCACCGGCGACCTTGATTACGGCGTGTTTGGTGGCGAACAGGTTATTCTCGCACGCTCCGGGGAGCGCCCGGTGGTGTTCGTCTATGAGTGGTACCAGCGCAACCCCATCGCTATTGTTGTGCCGCTGCAAGCAGACGAGGAAACCATCGCCACACCGGATGCGCTGGCTGACCTGACGGTAGGTGTGCCGGGGCGCTTCGGAGCCACCTATAGCTCGTTGACCGCGCTGCTGACCGCTGCCGAACTGACCGAAACCGACATCAACCTTCAGGAAATCGGGTTCAACGCGCCGGATGTGGTGTGTGTGGGCGGCGTGGACGCTGCTGCGGTGTATATCAACAACGAACCGCTGCAAATCCGTAACCGCGCACAGGCCGGTGACTGTGGCGATGTGGCCGATGTGGAAGTTATCCCCGTTGCGGACTTTGCCGACCTCGTAAGCAACGGTCTGGTTGCCAGTGAAGCCACAATTGCTGATAACCCGGCGCAGGTGCAGGCGTTTGTGACTGCGTTTGACATGGCGCTACAGGACACAATCAACAACCCGGCGGAAGCCTACATGCTCAGTGTGCCGCATATTGAGGGGCTGCCCTATGAGAGCGTAGATGTGTTCGAAGCGGCGGCGGCTGACATGCAGATTGACCCGGACGCACTGGCCGCCGACCTGACCGCAGACGAGTTTTTGCAACTTGAGGTGCTGCTGACCACGATACCGTTGTGGCTGGCAGAAACACCGGGCACCACCGACGCCGACTCATGGGAACTGACGCAGCAGACGCTGATTGACATGGGCTTCCAGAGTGAGCCGGTGGCACTGGACGCCGCCTTCACGAACAATTTTGTGCCGGGGCTGCAATAAATGCCCTGCCGAATCACCGCGCGTAATGTCGCCGTTAGCTACACCGCCCCGGACGGCGACACGCTGCCGGCGCTGGGGCCGGTCTCGCTGCGTATTGAGCCGGCCTCGTTCGTCAGTGTCGTCGGGCCGAGTGGCTGCGGCAAAAGCACGTTGCTGCGTGTGATTGCCGGGTTGCAGCCGGTGACGCGGGGGGCGGCTTTGCTGGACGACGAAACGATTGAGAAGCCGTCGCCCAGGGTGGGCGTGATGTTCCAGGATGCGAACCTGATGCCGTGGCGTACCGTGCGCGATAACATTGCGCTGCCGCTGGAACTGGCGAATCAGCCGAAGGAAACACGCTACCGGGCGGTGCAGGATATGCTGCCGCTGCTCGGATTAACCGAATTTCCGCTGGCTTACCCCGGTGAACTTTCTGGCGGGATGGCGCAGCGGGTGGCGCTGGGCCGTGTACTGATACAGCACCCGGATGTGCTGCTGCTGGATGAGCCGTTCGGCGCACTGGACGCGCTGACGCGGGAACACATCAGCGCGGATTTGCTGCGCATATGGGCGCAGGACAGGCAGACGGTGGTGATGGTGACGCACGATATTAATGAGGCCGTCCGCATGTCTGACCGGGTGATTGTGCTCAGTCCGCGACCGGGAAAGATTGTGCGTGATGTGCGGGTTGATCTACCGCGCCCGCGCAAACTGGAAGACACCTACTCGGATGCGTTCGGGGCCATTGCACAGCAGGTGCGCAACGCCATCCAGCGGGTGTAGGGTGCTGGCGGCGGGTGGCGCTATTTTCACTTTTCCCGCCGCTGGATAGTTTTTTGTCGTGTTTTGCACGAATTGCACATTTTTATTGTGCGATTAGCACCATCTCGACGAATTTCGGCGGCAAACCGGCGGTATGTGGCGGATTCCCGGCAGGATGTGTGCCTGTGGCCGACCTTTGCACATAGAAAGAGGGTATCATGAACGGGCTGCGGCAGGGTGAGCACATGCACGCGCATGCCGGGGCCATTGCGCAGCAGGTGCGTAGCCTTATCGTGGGGTAGTCGTTCGTGTGGTGCCAGCACAGGTTCTGTTAGCATCAGCGTGATGATACACGGGGATGAACAGAATGATCTGGTTGATAAGACAGATGGCCCTGCTTGCAGGCGTGATGCTCGTGACAATAACTGCGCTGATTGCCCCAGCACGTGCAGAGCAGGAACTGCGCTGGTACTGGGCATGGCGTGAAGCCGATGGCGCAGTGCTG
>JBCCQC010000765.1:0-2618 GCA_039024535.1 Chloroflexota bacterium | reverse complement strand
GCAACGGGGAGACCTCCAGGCTCACGTAGCCATCCACGCCGCCGGTGCGCTCGTATACGGGCAGCAAAATCGCCGCTGCCTCCTGAATATCCCGGATGACCAGCCGTTCGTACCGGGTATAGGCGTCCTCGTCCAGATGCGCGGCGATCTGGTCGTCGTAGTCGGTGGTATCGCCGATGGCCTGCTGGAAAATCGACGGGTTCGACGTAAGGCCCAGCACACCACATTCAGCAATCAGGCGTTGCAGTTCGCCGCCGGTGATGAGCCGCCGCGAGATGTAGTCCGTCCAGATGCTCTGCCCGAACCGCTGCACTTCTACGGGAGGGATTGCCATGTTGTCTCCTCAGGTAGCCAGTTAATAAGCGCTATTTTTCACAACTGCTTCTATCATACCCCAATTGCGGGGCGGGTAGGCAGGCATTCTGGCATGATTCACAGCAGGCACATTCAGCGACCTGCCAACCGACCATACCGTGGTGATCGTGTGCAAGTCCGGCGGGCGCAGTATGCGTGCTGCTGAGTTCCTGAAGGACACCGGCAAGTACGACACCTTCATCAATCTGGACGGTGGCACCAATGGCTGGGTAGACGCTGGGAACGAGGTCGAATAAGACTCCGGCTGTACAGTCAGCGGGTGGCCGGGGACAGCCAGTCGAACTGTCGTTATTTTGCAGCAGGTGAAATGCTGTAGTGTAGTGTGAGGCAATGCTTCCCGAACAGCCACATCCGATGCTGCGCGACGATTAATCCACGTTCAAACCCGGATGGAAATCTCTCATATAATTTTGCCTGCGGATAAACATCAATAATTTCATTGATTGGCAGGCGTACAGGCCCCACAGCCGTTACGAGATATACTCCCTGATCTTCTCTGGCATTCCCATAACTGGTCAGTGAAACACCACCCTGCGTCTCAGCCATGTTTTCCAACCTGAGAATGCTGGTAAGGTTACCACCGGGGAGTGGAAACGCGATGTTCATGTACTTGCGCTCACTATGGGTGTGTATGGCATAGGCCGCAACGTAGACCGTTTCCTCTGTATCCGTGTATGTTCGAATCCAGCCCCGAACCCCGGTACGACCATCCCTATCATCTCGTAGCGGAACAATCTGGCTGGTGATATGTGTTTCGTCGGACTCTGCTTCGAGCGGGAAATTCATCTGGCCGATAGCTTTACTGATACGCTTGTAGATTCTTGCCAGCCCTTTGAATCCCGGTTGCCACTCAGGATACACCAGCAGGACATGATCGGCTGTGAACTCGTAAAATGCTTGTATTTCGGGTGTTACTTCGTTCGGGTTAAAGTTGGGCTGACGATACATATCCCAATTCTCAACGATGCCTGTCGGATGACTATCTGTGCCCGTATCTACAGCGTCAATACGTTCGAAAAAATCGGAGTGAATTGTCCAGCGCCACGGTAACCGACTGAATGGAATCATATCAAATTTCGTGGCCCTTGCCTGCGGCAATAGATTCCACGCCAGTAGCCCGCACAACGTAAATCCGACCGCGTTCAGCCAGCCATGCCAGCGTACCATCTGCGGAATCGTAAGCGTCCACCAGCCAGTGAAGCGCCCGCTGGAATAGGCCAGCGCCAGCGCCATAGTGACCAGCAGTGCCCCGCCCGATAGCAGAATGAGCATACGTACCCCCGGGGCATCCGGCAAATGCCGTGACCCCATCAGCAGGGACAGCAGCACAAAGCTACTCGCGAAAATCAACACCGCCAGCGCCTCCAGTGCGATGCGCCCGGTAAACTGTGTAGTGGTGATGCCTGCCGCCACCAGTGCCGGACTGACGACATTCACCCACGCAATAGCCCGATACATTGGCCAGACGCCACTTCCCTCCAACAGATTCCCGACCATGCCCGCAATAATAAGTGCGCCCATTGTCACATAGACGAAATGCACGCCCGTTAACAACACCAGCACAGGGTCAAACGTCAACAGCGGAAACCCGAAGCAGTATGCTACCAGCCACACACCGCTGATAGGCGCGTAAATTAGCGCGGCGTCTACACACAGGTGGTTAATGGCGAGTGTGCGCCGGTTCAAAAAGCGCCACAGTCCGCAGAGTGCAAAGCCGCCGGTCTGGGCGAGCCATGCCAGCGACAGTATACCGGCAAGGATTCCGGTAGGCTGGTAAAGCGCGGCAGTGACGGCGGGTATGGACAGCAGGAAGAAAGCGATGGATAGGATGTGAACCCACGGCATTTTCTCAGTAAGTGGCAGGACGGTCGTCAGCCGAAAGCCGAGTGGAGCAATTACGGACACCCCGAACAGCATCAGCAGTTCGATCTGTTGCAGCACGTTCTGCCGGTTAATCTGTGAGATGAGCATGAGAATCCATAGCAACCCGCCCATTATCGACAGACGGGTGAGCATGTATCTGGCTTGCGAGTAGGTCATGGGCAGGGTATCCGTTTGTGATTTTATTCACATTATACCCGATGTTGGAGAATTTTTGACGCAGGGTTGCAGCACGGCTAAGCCTGTATTCATCGGGGTCTTCCACACTTCGGGGTGAGCAATATGGGTGTGTCCACCGTTCACGCTGAATCTGTGAATGACACTTTCGATTAGAAAACCGTTTGGTATGCTCTCGGGATTGT
>JBCCQC010000764.1:0-2620 GCA_039024535.1 Chloroflexota bacterium | reverse complement strand
GGGCGACCAGAACGGCTACGGCTTCAACTTCATTGACGGCGTGGGAATGCTGGCCGACGAAGCCATGCTGGCCGGTGCAGAACTGGGCGGCATGTGGTCTACGAAGGACAAGTACGAATACGAAGAAAGCAAGGCACAGGTTGAAGACTACTTCCTTGGCCTTGGCCTTGACCATGAAGCACAGGAAGACGAAAGCCCGCGCCGCATCAAGCAGTGGGTGCAGGAAGTTAAAGCCGAGTTCGGCATCTAGCAGATAATTCGTGTGGGCGGCGCAGGTGCGCCGTCCACATGCCATAACAACGGAGCCAGAATAAAATCATGGAAAAATACTGGGATGCAATTGCTGTTGGACTCGTCACGCTGGTGGTTGTTTCTATCATTCTGATCGTCAGACCGGGTTACACGCCGATTGAAATTGACGATGAGGCGATGATCGCACCGGGGGCGGCGGCAGAGGTGGAAGCAGCGGTAGAAACTGAAGAGGCAGAGGTTGAGGTAGAAACCGAAGCTGAGGACACCTCAGATGATGAGGCTGATGCCGAAAGCGACGCAACCGAAGCTGACGACACCGCAACTGAAGAAGCTGAAGACTAGCAGATAAAGGGCCACACTCAACATGAAAGTTATTCGCGCCAACCTCGGGATCATTATTGGCGCCGTGGTCATTCTGGTGCTCATTGTTGCAGCGGTTGTCAACCGCATCCAGAGCATAGAACCCCCGGCCTCCGCGCTTTCTGGCACCATCATGTATCGCTCTAACGTGAACGATGCATTTGAGTTGATCCTGTGGGATCTTTCTGACACGAAGCCGCAGATCTTCAACCGTTACGAGGAAGAAGCCTCTGACCCGGCGTGGTCACGGGATGGGCAGAACGTGGCCTACGGGGTGATGCGCAACGGCCAGTTTGATATTTTCGTCGCCAATGCCGGTACGGGTAACGGGCGGTTCGCCATTGCGGATGACAGCGCATGGGATACCGACCCGTCATGGTCTGGTGATGGCGCTCGCTTTGTGTTCGTCAGTGACCGGGGCGACGGCATAGAGTCGCTGTTTGTTGCCAACCGGGATGGCTCTGGCATCGAGCCGCTGACAGAGGGGGACTTCCGCGATCACTCTCCGGCATGGTCGCCAGATGGCAGCCGCATTGCTTTTGTGAGTGACCGCAACGGCGCGGGTACCAACGACATTTTCCTGCTCAGCGTGGGGGATGGCAGCATTACACCGCTGACCACTGCCGCTGGAGACAACCTGTTCCCGGCGTGGTCGCCAGATGGCAGCACACTGGTGTACGCTTCTACCCGTGATGGTGCCCAGAACATCTACATGCACAATGTGGGGTCTGGTGAGGTCACGCGGCTGACGCAGGGCACGACCATTGACGCTCACCCGAACTATGCCCCGGACGGCCAGCGGATTATGTTTACGTCCGATGTCGAAGGCGATACTGACCTCTACATCATCGACATGCGCAGCAGAGAGTTTGAGTTTACGCGGGTGACGAACAGCCGCGCTGCCGAAAGCCAGGGAGCGTTTAACCCTGCCGCAGCGAACTGACGCTGTTACACTCATGCGATGGATCGGCTATGTTGCAGCAGTCCTCACCGGGCTGCTGTTTCTGTTTATCGTGGTGGTGCGGCAGGTCGGGCAGGTTACGAACCGGGCACCGCAGGTCACTTACCTCAGCCGTGCAGATACCTTTAACGGCACATTCGCTGTTGATGTGGTGTTGTATGATGTGAGGCACGGGCTGGATGTCACGCGCCTTTCGCTGGATAGCATCCCCTCACAGCTTTCGTGGTCGCCAGATGGCGAAACGCTGGCGTTTTACCCGAACCCCAACGCCCGTTCCATCACGCTGTATACCCCCAATACCAATACGTCACAGTCGATTGCGTTTGAGGATATTCAGCCGGATATTGCGCGGCCTATTGTGTGGTCGCCAGATGGCAGGCAGATTGCGTTTGCGTCCTATTCGCTGGCAACTGCACAGGATGGCTATGCGCTGGCAATAGAACAGAGCACTGCCTGCATCTACGATCTGGAGACACGCCAGTACATGTGTATTGATGCCGATTGGGGAGCCGTCTCACGGTATGTGTGGTCGCCGGATGGAGAGCATTTTGCGATAAGCATCCGGGACGTGGTTTATGTGCTCACCGCGCCAGACTATGCCCTGCCCCGGCAAATTGGCACCGGCACAGCCCTGGTGTGGACACCAGACGGCCATACCCTGATGAGCTACAGCGAACGCGACGAGCGAATTGGCACGCTGCCACTTGACGGGGAACCGGTTTATACATCGCTGCTGCTGGGTAATGACCCGCTGTGGGCACCGGATAGTTATGCGGTGGTGTTTACAGCACTTGCCAGCACTCGTACCAGCTTTGACATCTGGATGTATACCATAGCCACCGGCCACACGACACCCATCGCCGGGACATCTACCTATGAGGGGCAGCCGGCATGGTCTACAGATAGCCGCTGGATTGCTTACGTGGCGACCCTGAACGGACGCGACGACATCATTCTGTATAATGTAGAAAACGATGTGCGCTATCGGTTGCGTGGCAGCCGTTCACGGGACTGGAACCCGGTATGGCGGCCACAGCAGTAAATATT
>JBCCQC010000763.1:0-2630 GCA_039024535.1 Chloroflexota bacterium | reverse complement strand
GTTGATGATGCACGCCGCGTCTTCCGCGAGCATTACCCTGCTCTCTCATCTTGTTGAGGTACTAGTCACCAAACAGATAGTCAAAAATAGGTGCGCCAACACGCTGGTTTTCCACTTCCAGACTATTGGCCTCCTCACGTGCGAACTTCACAGCTTCCTGTAGCTTGCGGACACGCTCCAGCAATGTAGCGACGCGGGCGGCAGGCATTGCGCCGGAGTATTTCACCGTTTGCCAGTAGCCAACTACAATATCTTCATAGTAGACCTCCACCTGTGCCGGGTGATGTTCGGTGGCTTCTGCCTTGACGTGATTGCGCGGAATACGTTTTGTCTTGCTGGTCTGCACCGGATCGGTGGCCCATGCATCCTGCGATTCATCGAAGCGCCAGATTTCGGCAGCATCCAGTACGGGTAGCTTTTTAACGAAGGTATGCAGGTCAGTCAGTTGCTTTTCAAGAAAGAGCAAGTACGTTACCGGTACATCTGCGACGAGCGTGCGGCCATCGACCACAATATCCGCACGGGCATCGCCATTGGCCCAGTCTTTGGTGGCAGTGATGTCGAACAGTTCGGTGAGGATCGATACGGTGCGTTCGATGGCTTCCTCAGCTTTGACCTGAACGCGAGTGGACTCCGGCGGAAGCTGGTCGCCCTCGTCATCAACGGGGCGATATGTCCGTGAGATGCCGGATAACAGCGACGGCTTCTGGAGCGTCTGGTGAGCGTCGGTGAGGTCACGGAGGGACTGGCTTTTGGTGCCTTTTTCGATGGCAATAATCTGATTGAGTTTTGGCATGGTTGTACCTTGCATTTGCCGGGTATTTTTATCTCTGGACTTATTATAAGACGGTTTTTGAAATCATGAAAGCTCTTAAAGGTTCAAAAGTGTGAATTATCGTCAACATAGATGATGTTGGGCTGCGGAGCGTTCGACACCCTCCCACTCCCGTTCTTTATGCTATCTTATGGTTCAGTTACGGTTGTGCGCAGCAGAAAATAATTTTATGGGTAGCAAATACCCGCCTGACGATAATAAACCTCAAGCAAACATTAAATCAATTCTCATAAAACCTACACCCCGTTATTTATACGTTCTTCACGGAAAAACCGGCTTTGAGCGCCAGGATTTTACGGTTTGCGGGTATTTTCTTGTTCGACATTTGCCATACCCACGCATATAATGAAATCGCTGTGGATTGTTTAATTGGGACGCCACAGCCATTTTTACAGTTTCTTTACTGTTGACGATGTCATTATACAGTGACCATTGCTGTAAGGTCATGAAATTTCAATCTGTTCGATTCATTAAGGGTCACAGGTCTTATGTCTTCTATAAAAAACCGACGATTTCTCTCTCTAGTTGTGGCGGTGATGGTTGCCGGTATGGTGACGCTGCTGCCACAGGCGGCGACACCGGCACGGGCTGCCTCTACTGTCACTGATCTTGAATGTACACATGCAAGCACTACGCACACACTCCCGGCGGTGAGCCTGACTACCGACGATGTGATTGTGGTGATGGTGCATGATGTGGGCAGCAGTCCATCGGGTACGGCCTTTGCTCAGTCACTGGTAGACAGTGCGGGCAATACATACACGGGTTACGGCGCGGAGGCTGAACCCGAAGCTGGCCTGAACTGGCAGTCACAAATTTTTGTGGCGGATAATGCCAGTGGTCTGAACGGTGGTGGAACCATCACGGTAACGACGAGCAACGGCATAGGCCCCGATGCGGTTGACATCTGTGCGGTGGCTGTGAGTGGTGTGACGACCACTGGCATTCAGTCCAGCAGTGGCGAGCAATCTACCGGTACATCAACTTACGACGGTGGGTCAATTACGGCTGGCGGTGATGGCGCGTTCATTATTGCAACCACAAACTCTGCTGCACGCGGCCGTGGTGCTGCTGTGGGCGAAACGGCCATCAGCGGGTTTACGAAGGTGGACTTCCCACCGGATACGTTTTTCCCTGCTGGTGCTGAAAAGAGTGGCTTCTACCAATATACCGATGTTGCGGCCAGTTCTACGACGAATATTACTGAGGCGGTCAGCCTCAACGCGGCTAACGTCACGAGTGTGGTAGCGCTGCCGCTGGCGGCGACATCGGCACAGGCCATCACCGTTACTGAACTGGGATGTAACAATAACACTACGCTGACCATCCCCGGCGGGGTGAGCCTCAACACATCCGACGTGATTGTGGTGAGCGCAGGAGCTAACAACAACGACGCGCCGGATACCTTCGCGACCGTCGTCGTCAATGACAGTGCCAGCAACACTTACACCAGCTACGCAGAAGAAGCACAGGAGAGCAGCTTTGGTCTCAATGTGCAATCGGCTATCCTGATCGCTGAGAACACAGGTGGGCTGACTGGAGGGGGCACCATTACCCTGACTACAACGCCCAGTTTCGGGCCGGAGATCTGTGCGGTCGCTGTCAGTGGCGTGGGAGCAACGCCGGTGAACACCAGTTCGCAGGGGGTAACCTCATCCGGCAACTATTCTGCGGGAACAATCAACTCCGGGGCCAGTGGCGCGATAATTATTGCCGGCCACATGACCAGTGGCACGCCGAACAGTGCAAACCCGGCTGCCGGGTTTACTAAAGTGGGTGATAGTCTCATTTTTCT
>JBCCQC010000762.1:0-2633 GCA_039024535.1 Chloroflexota bacterium | reverse complement strand
TTCAAGCTGGCGCACGATCTGTGTGACTGCTACGAAACGATGTACTTCGAAACGTTGAATCTGCGCGGGATGCAGCGGCTGTGGGGGCGGAAAGTCAGTGATCTGGCGTTTGCGGAGTTTCTCAAGATTTTGCAGCACGTGGCACAGAGTCGGGGCTGTAAGGTGTTCGCCATTGATCAATGGGAAGCCACGACACAGACGTGCAGCGAATGCGGGAACAAACAGAAACTCACCCTCAGAGACAGGGTGTTTCAGTGCGGGTGTGGTCTGGAACTCGACCGGGATCACAACGCCGCACGTAATATTCTCAGGGTTGGGGCGTCAACCCACGACTGAGGGGTTGTCAGACGGGAATGCTGCTGTTGGCAGACTCCCGCCGCCCCGCTTGAGGTCAAGAATCCCCCGGATTTATCCTTGGGGAGTATGTCAATATCGTATTCGGGGTATGTGCCTATCTCGTTGTCATGCTGAAAGTTTTGCTGGATGGATGGTCACCGGCAGCTACCGCCTCGTTAATTCTTATCCCGCCCCTGCTGTTCACGTTTTACATGACGACGCGCTACCTGCCATTTGTGGTTGCCCTTACCGTGACCAATGTGGGTATTGGTGTAGCCGTTGTGGTTTTTGCTGCCGTTGCGCGTCCACCACATGTAGAGATTGTTTACCTGCTGCTGATTCCTCTGTTGTCGTCCATTTTTCTCTCGTCGTGGCTTACCGGCCTGATGGGAGCCGTCACCATCATTGTCCTGATCGGTTTCAGGCTGTGGATGGGGCCAGCGGTGCCGACTGATGTTGCTACAGACCTCATGGGTTTCATCGGGCTGTGTACCGTTATTCTTGTTGCTATTGGCTGGCAGCGTGCCCGCTATGAAAGTGAGCGCCAGCGTATGGCGCTGGAGGCCCAGCGCGGCGAACTGATGCAATCTGTCCTGGAATCCATTTCCCATGATTTTCGCACACCACTCGCAATCATAGGCACCAGCCTCTATTTGCTTGAAAAGGACAGGACGGACGAGGGTCGTGCGAAGCGTATCAAACGCATTCGTGAGCAGGCGACGAGGCTGAATGCGATGGTTGACGAAATTCTGGCCGCGGCACGCGAGGGGCCTGACATCACGCTGACTTACCATCGGGCAGATTTATCAGAGTTGATGGTGAAGTGTGTTGATGGATTACGTTCGGTTGCTGCACTGCGTTCAGTGGAATTGGTGGTAGCAGTGTCAGAAGAACCGGTTCCTATATGGTGTCACCCGCCATCTATTGAGCGAATGCTGGTGAACCTGATCGAAAATGCCATGAACTACAGTGAGGACGCGGGTACTGTGACGGTATCTGCTGTAAAGCAAACGGAGAATGTGATGTTGAGCGTGCAGGATACCGGGATTGGTATTTCGCCTGAACATCTGCCGTACATCTTTGAGCCGTTCTACCGGGCAGATGAAGCAAGATCGACCCGCACAGGGGGAAGCGGACTGGGATTGACCTCTGTGAAGCGCATTGTGGATGCTCACGACGGAAGCATCAATGTGGAGAGTAAAGAGGGTGTTGGAACGCGCTTCGAGGTGGTGTTTCCGTTGTTGTCCAGAGTGAGAAAAGTCCCGCGTAAATCGAGCACTCAATCAAACTAAAACAGGTGAATAGAGGAGGTACGCTCCGGGTGCCGGTAGGCCGCTGTTGCATGGTTTACGGGGTGTCTACTCCGGCCTGTCCAGTTGGGCCACAACAATGGTTCCCTCGGTTCTGCCGAAGTCTACATCCCGGAACTCCAGCGCCAGTTCGCTGCCGGTGCGCCAGCGCACGTCAAAGATAGATGTTACCCGCTCTCCGATGTCGCTGATGCGCTGGCTTTGCACGGTTTCCACGTCCAGCAGGTACATAGCCCTGTCCTCGATGCCCATGACGAGATAGGCAAGCCGGGGTTCGTCGGGGTGCCATGTGGGTAAATCTGCCCGGCCTGCGGCCAGCGTGGTGATCTGCCGGTGTGTGTGCGTTTCGATGTCGTACACGTACAGGTCACGGGTGCCGCCCTTGCCAATGACAAACGCCAGATAGCGCCCATCGGCAGACCAGTAGGGGAAGTGTTCGTTCCAGTCGAAGGGGTGCAGCGGGTTTTCTCCGCCGGTTTCCACATCAATCAGGTGAATATCATCGTAGCCGCGCCCGTCGCTGACGTAGGCGATGTGGTTGCCCGTGGGCGCGACGGTGGGGCCGTCGGCAGTGGTTGCAATGGTGGTTCTGGCCCGTGTAAACACCTCAACCCGGTAGAAGCCCGGTTCACCGCGAACCCGGTAGAAAAGATAATTGCCATCTGATGAGACGGCGAGTGGTTCTCCCTCGGTTACGGAAGCCTGCACGTTCACAGCCCGGTCATGCAGCAGCACTTCACCGTGGGCAGCCTGTGCCACTACATCGGGCCGGGCAAATGGGGCCACGACCAGCAGCAAAGTAATAATGGCAGCAAAAATCATGCCCCACAAAATCAGAAACCGTTGCAGATAGAAGCGCATATGACTCACCAGCCAGATTGTGAACTCCAGAATTATAACCGGAGACTCGCATATGGCATGTAAACCCGAAGATCTTTCCATTAAGAAAACATAAGTCCCGTTTAATTAAATTAGAGTGAAACTGCC
>JBCCQC010000761.1:0-2639 GCA_039024535.1 Chloroflexota bacterium | reverse complement strand
GTGACGGTCAAACAACAGATGGTTGGGAACGCACCAACGATGATGAAGAATAATATAGTTGGGTTTTCATCGTAGAAAACGGCACCCACACTGACCATCCATGACAGAGAGAGCTGGTCTATTGGCGTAGCAGCAAGTACAGAGTATTTTTCGTTTGCATAGATATTCTGGAGTATTCTTGCGCTGTCATGGGCCGCTATCGCTCCCGGTTTAATGATAGGCAGAATATCACCTGTGAAATGTGGATGTAAAAACCCGAAAATCGGGTTGCTGTCATAACGGCGATACATGGCCCGCCATAACCGCCACAGCAGTGAACACCGCAAAATCACAGATCACCGGAGAGGATGAGGGCGGCTTCTGCCGGGGATGCGCTGTAGGTGTCCTGTACCCGTTGCCATAGATAGCGCGTGATGGCTTCTCCGGCGGCAATGAGCAACAACGGCGGCGAGAATAACACCAGCAGCCACAGCACCCCTACCTGTGGAACCACAGCAAAGAGCAACAGGCCACTCAAACTGAACAGCGTGAGCATGAGGAGCATAAATGTGTGAAGGATCAGCCCGAAAACAGCAAAGTTTGAACCGGACACCACCGGCATCCACAGTCCCAGCAAACACGCCAGCACCATATCCATGATGTACAGGGCCGCCAGCCACACCAGCGCCGCCGGAACTAACAGTGGAAGACCACTCGTCAGTGCCGAAAGCATGACCATCACGCGACCATACCAGATGACGACCGTGGCCACCTGCATAAAGCCATTGGTGCGGCGGTGCATCAGTCCGGCCATCACCAGCCAGCTTACCCCCAGCGGGCCAGCAGGTGTGGTGGCGAGCGTGTCATAGGTGGCGGCACGGTGCTCTTTATACAGGTCATTGCAGATGAGGTACGACCACACCAGCCCCGGCTCCATAATATAGCGCCACTGATGTTTATAGTGGCCGCGCCGCAGCGTGTATATCGGATGGTGAATGTAACGAATTGCCCGCCAAATGCGCCACATCAGCAGCCTCCGCATCAGCCCAGCCCTTCCAGTCGTATGCGTTCGGCATCAGGATAGGCCACATCCAGCGTATCCACAAGCCGCCGCCACAGCACCCGGGCCGTGCCTTCGCACACAATAATCATCACCAGCGCATTGACGCCGTTTAACAACAAAAATGGCAGAGCACGATTGGTTAGCACAAGGCTGAGGCTGTACCCGGCAGCAAACAACACCACGGGCAGCACCGTCAGGAACAGGTGAAACACCATCGCAAAGGCCGGGGTTACAGTGCGCTCTCGCGTCAGTGCCGGGAACAGCATCCCCAGCAGGGCCGCCAGCGCAATATCGTAAAAGTGGAACACCCACAGCGCCACAATCGGGATTACCGCGCCACCCCACAACAGGCAGAACTCCGCGAGATTAGTAGTAAAGGTGGCTGTGCGCCCCAGCCACACCCCCACGACCAGAAAACGCACAATCCACACGGCAAGGCCCATGTACTGCGTCACATCAATAAGTTTGTGCATAATCGCAGAACTCATGCGCAAACCAGCGCCGAGTGCTCCGTCTGGTGTGACCGCCAGCAGCGCAAAAGTGCCCTTATCACGCTCCCGGCTGATGGCGCGGGTAATATATAGCGTCCACAGGAACCCGGCCTCCATGATGTGCGGGACGGTGTAGCTGCGCCCCTGCGCGTGGTTGTAAATGGCACTGTTGGCGTACTGTGGCCGCAGCAAGCGCCACATCTGCCAGATGAGCAGCCGTTTCCTCACGGCAGGCGGCCCCACCCGATCACATCTGGCGCACCGAGGGCCGGGTAAATGCCGCTGCTCAGTTCGGTAAGCGTGCCATCGGCCACATTGAGCGCCAGCAGCAGGTAGCCTTCATTGTCGCCGGGGACGTTGCCGCCAAATGCCACATGCGTTCCATCTGGCGACCACACGAGGCGCGGCGGGTTGGGGGTATGCTCGATGGTGCCGTAGCCGCAGTAAGCATTGAGTGCGCCCGTGGTCACATCATAGACGTGTACTACCGCGTTGCCGGTATCGGCCAGCGGGTTGCTGCCGATCAGTTCGATGACCCAGAAGGCTACTTTCGTCCCATCCGGCGACCAAACCAGATCACCCGGTGTGTGCCCGTTGATGCGCACTGCGCCGTATGCCCCGTGGAAGTTCGTCCACGGCGTGGGCGCACTGTCCCCGGCCCGGATGCCGAGCAGTTCGCTGCCGTAAACGCCGGTGTTATCGTCAAACGTGCCCTGCGCCACATATGCCAGCCACGTCCCATCCGGCGACCACGCCGCACTGTTATAGTAAGGTACGTCCGCGCCAAGGCTCACCGGGGCGGCCCCGGCCACGCCGATTAGCCCGCGCATTTGCAGGTCTTCTAGCTGCCGCACGAACGCGCCGGTTTCATCACGCCCAACGGACAATCCGTGATGCCCACCCGGTTGCACGGCGACCACCCCGCGCACATCAAGGTACTCGCGGGGGGCGGTCGGGTCAGCCTCCGGCACCAGATACGCTTTGAGGTCGGGCGTCCACACCAGCAAAGTCTGCGGATCCCACCACTGCACGTCAGTAGCACTGTTTGCCATCAGTGTACGCTGTGTCCCATCAAAGCGCATTTTATAGAACGCGAACCCGCTTTC
>JBCCQC010000760.1:0-2643 GCA_039024535.1 Chloroflexota bacterium | reverse complement strand
CGGCCACATGGTCTGTACACGATTACGTGGAGTTCGTGCTGGCCTACATGGACGCGCAGGAATTACAGCGCGTGCATCTGTTCGGCCACAGTTTCGGCGGACGCCTGTCTATCGTGATGGGTGCAAAACATGCAGATCGCGTCAAAAAAATTGTGCTGTGCGACGCCGCCGGGGTCAGAGGCAAAACGCCGTGGTACCGTCAGCTTCCCGTCACGCTCTACCGCGCCGTTGAGGATAAAGTTAATGACGAAAGCACACCGGGCAGGCTCATCAACCGGGTGCGTGACGCCTATGTAAAGCGCACCGGCAGTTCAGACTATCTGGACGCCGGGGAACTCAAAGAGACGCTGGTCGAAGTGGTTTCAGAGGATTTGCTACCCTTCGCCCCGCAGATTACCGCGCCAACGCTGCTGGTATGGGGTGCCAACGACGAAGACACACCCCTCTGGCAGGCAAAAGCCCTCGAAAGCGCCATCCCGGATGCAGGGCTGGTAGTGTTCCAGAACGCAGGCCACTACGCCTACATGGATGCCCTGCCAGATACAGTGCGCGTGATGGATTACTTCTACACACACGACGAATAACCATGACCTTGATGATTGCTGTAATTGGCTCGCTCTGGGGAATAGGCACATGTATCCGCATATACCAGCAGGCCCGCTTCTACCAGATTGAAGAGTATATGAGTCAGCGTTACATCCGCTGGCTTTTTGCTGCGCGTGGCCGCTGGCTGCCCACACGCTCTGCCGCCGCCGCGATTGGCGGCATTTTCGCCGGGATGTTCGTGGGCGACACGGATTTTGTGACACTCATCATCCTGCTGATTGCCGGGGCCATCGCTGTGTACCCACAGCCCCCCGGAGAAGTCAAAAAAGGCTTCGTCCGCACCAAACGCGCCACCCGCATTCTCGGTGCATCATTTGCCGTGGCGCTGCTGCTGGCTGTTCTCGCCGTTACCGTTGCTCTCCCCATCCCGGACGGCGAACTGGCACTCGTGGCCGCACACGCCCTCGGTTTCCTCATCTGGTGGAGCGCCCCGTTTATTCTGGTGCTCGGCGCCCTGCTCATGGAACCCGTTGAAGAAAATATCCGCAACGGCTTCAAACGCAAAGCACAGGCCAAACTCCAGCGTATTAACCCGGTCGTGATTGGCATTACCGGCAGCTATGGCAAAACCAGCACCAAACACTACATCGCGCACATCCTCAGCGGCAAATACCGCACCTTCCCCACACCGAAAAGCTGGAACACCATCATGGGCGTCACCCGCGCCATCAACGAGAAAATGCCGGACGACGCCGAGGTCTTCATCTGCGAAATGGGTGCCTACGTCCCCGGCGAAATCGAAGGCATTGCCGCCCTCACAAAACCCACCATCAGCATCATCACGGAAGTGGGGCCACAACATCTGGAGCGGTTCAAAACGCTCGGTAACATCGCCATCGCCAAGTACGAGATCATCAAAGCCCTGCCACATAACGGCGTGGGCGTCTTCAACTTCGATAACATCCACATTCAGGGCATGATCGCCAGAAATCACCCGGAAACACGGCTGGCCGTCTCCCGCGAACTCTCGCCGGATGCCGCGAAACAATCCGGGGTGCGCTTCGTCGCCACGGACGTTGCCGAAACACTGGACGGCCTCACATTCACCGTCACAGACATACAAACCGGCCACACCACCGACTTTGTAACGGCGCTCGTCGGGCTGCACAACGTCACAAACATTCTGCTCGCAACCGCCGTCGCCGTAAACATGGGCATGACACTGGAAAACGTCGCCGCACGGGTGCGTTCCCTGCAACCGGCAGAAGCGCGGCTCGTGCGCAATGTGCTGCCCAACGGCATGACAGTCATCAACGACGCTTACAGTGCGAACCCGGTTGGCGCAGTGTCATCACTGCGCGTGCTGGGGATGCACGATACCGGGCGCAGACTGCTCATTACTCCCGGCATGGTCGAACTGGGCACGCTGCACAAAACCGAAAACCGCAAACTGGGCGAAGCCGCCGCCAACTACGCCACCGACGTTATTCTGGTAGGCGCAGAGCAAACGCAACCCGTGCGCGAGGGACTGCAAAGCGCAGGCTTCCCACCAGAAAATCTCATGGTGATGGAAACCGTCACCGAGGCAATCGCGTGGTATCAGCAGCACCTCGGCAACGGCGATACCGTACTTTTCCTGAACGACCTGCCCGATACCTATTGAATCTGGCGCAGTACCCATGTATTGTTCTGCGCTGCACTGTCATTCACCGTTACACCAGACCGAACACAAACAGGGCATAGCAAATGGCTACCCTGACATAACAAACGAACCAGAACCGAACCTGAGCAGCAGGGGCAGGGTGTGGGGCAACGAAAAAGGAGAATCCATGAGTACAAATGGAAAAACGACCGTCGGCGTGATTTTTGGCGGGCGCACGGTAGAACACGATGTATCCATCGTCACCGGGCACCAGGTCATGCGGGCGCTGCTGGCAAACCATGCAAAATACGACGTGCTGCCCATCTACATCGACCGCAAAGGCGGCTGGTTTACTGGCGCCCCCCTCATGGATCTAAAAAACTACACAGAACACCTCACCGACCTGATGGGCGTGCAGGAAGTGGCCCTCTCACCCAGCACAAAACATCGCGGCG
>JBCCQC010000759.1:0-2645 GCA_039024535.1 Chloroflexota bacterium | reverse complement strand
CGCAGACGTGGATCCAGAATGTCGCGCAGCCAATCGCCCAGAATATTGAGCGATAGCACCACCAGCATAATCGCTACGCCGGGGTACACCGCCAGCCACCAGCTACCGCCCAGCAACTGATCGCGGCTTTCGGCCAGCATCCCGCCCCATGTTGGCACATCCGGCGGCACACCCAGCCCCAGGAACGACAGCGCCGCCTCTGCCAGGATTACACTCGCCACGTTAAACGTTGCAATGACGATGATGGGCGCGAGAATATTGCGCATAATGTGCGTGAACATAATACCGGCGTCGCTCATGCCGCTGCTGCGTGCCGCCTCCACGTACTCTTTCTCGCGCTGGGAAATCGCCTCGCCACGGGCAATACGCGCATACGTCACCCATTGCCCGATGCCCAGCACCAGCACCACATTCAGCACACCCTGGCCCAGCACCACCAGCACCATAATCGCCAGCAGGATAAACGGGAACGCGAGTTGAATATCCGCAAGGCGCATAATCACATCGTCCACGCGGCCCCCGGTATACCCGGAGACAAGCCCCAGCAGCGTGCCCACCAGACCACCAATCACCACGGCAGCAACGCCCACCCACAGCGAAATACGCGCACCATACAACAACCGTGAAAGCTGGTCACGGCCCAGTGCATCGGTGCCGAGGATGAACTCAACCTCGCCGGTTTCTTCATTAACCGTCAGCGGTTCCTGCAAACGCAGGATCAGATTCTGGCGGTTAGGGTCTTTTGGTGCAAGCTGTGGCCCGAACAACGAAATGAACGTAAAGAAGACCAGCAATAACGCTGCCGCCACCGGCCAACCGGCCCGCAGCATCCTGCCGAACCAGAACGGTACCCACGATTGATCCTGCTCAAGGCTGGCGATGGTGTCCGTTTTGCGCTTTTCGTGTGCTTCTAAACCGGCTACACGGGATGATTGTTCTACCATTGCTATTCCTGACTTCTAGTCATAGCGAACACGGGGGTCTAACCGAACGTAGAGTATATCCACCAGCAGGTTGAGAGCCACAAATATCAGGGAGAATATCACCACTGCCGACTGCACCACGGGAATATCGCGCTGATTGATGGAGTTAAACACCAGCCTGCCCACACCGGGCCAGCTAAACACGGTTTCCGTCACCACCACGCCACTGAGCAAGAACCCGAACTGCAATCCCAGAATCGTCACTACCGGGATGAGCGCATTACGGAAGGCATGAGACATGACCACGCCGCGCTCTGCAAGGCCCTTGGCACGGGCGGTGCGCACATAGTCCAGCGAGAGCACTTCCAGCATGGCACTGCGCGTGAGCCGCGCATTACGTGACAGCGAAAACAACGACACGGTAATCCCCGGCAAAATCAAAAAGCTCATCGCCTCACCGAAGTTATCAAAAAACGTGCCCACATCCCCACTGAACAGAGGTTCCAGCAGTGGCGTATGCCCGGATATAGGTATCCACGAGACATTGAGGCCCAGATACATAATCAACATAATGCCCAGCCAGAAGTTCGGGATGGACTGGCCCAGCAGTGCAAACATCATCAACCCACCATCCCAGAAGGTGCCGCGCTGTGTGGCAGCCAGAATACCAATCGGGATGCCGACCACAGTCGAGAAGATCATGGCGAAGATGGTCAGTTCCAGCGTCGCGGGGAGCCGTTCCATCACCACATCAATGGCCGGGCGGCGCGACTTCAACGAGTTACCGAAGTCGCCGCGTGCCATGCGCCCCACAAAAATGAAATACTGCTGGTACAACGGCTTATCAAAGCCCAGCCGCGCCCGCATTTCGGCTACTTCTTCTTCGCTGGCGCGTTCGCTCACATACAGGTACGTCGGGTCTCCGGCAAGGTGGAGCGTGAAAAATGTCAGCAGCGTGACGCCCCAGATGACAACTAATGATTGCAGCAATCTACGAATGATAAATGCGGTCATGACGGTACCACCAGAATTTTGCTACATGGGTGATGTGCAATAATTCGCACAACAAGAAATGGGGCACGGCAGCGAACTGCCGCGCCCCGGAGGGGTATGGGAGCACACCCCTGTGTGGCGTTACTTACTCAGCGAGTGTTGCCGTGTAAACAACAATCTTCTCATCACGGCGCGGTTCCCAGTCTACGCGGGTGCTCACACCGTAGAAGTCTGGCTGGAAGTACAGGAACAGCCACGGCGGGTCGTTGTACATAACCTCAAGCATGTTGTTCACAATGTCCTGGGTTTCATCTGCGGTCAGTTCCGGGTTTGCCAGCGTTTCACGCAGTTCGAACCACTCCGGGTTGCTCCACTCGGTGTAGTTGGTAGCGCCCGTCGGGGAGGAAATATCTGCCATGTCGTACTGGGCATTCCACGTACCACCGCCAGTACCCACAAAGTACAGCGGGCCGACTTCATGCGCACGCAGGGCCGGTACAAACTCGGAAGACCAGTCCAGGATTTCCACATTGGTGTTCACGCCAACATCCGTCAGGTACTGCCCGATGGCCTGAACCACATTCACATCGTTGAGGTAACGGCCACGGCCAGCCTGCAACGTAATGTTGAAGCGCACGCCGTCGTCACCACGCGGGAAGCCAGCTTCGTCCAGCAGCATTTCTGCTGTCTCCGGGTCATACGGGTAGGCTTCCAGGTTCGGGTTGTTGT
>JBCCQC010000758.1:0-2645 GCA_039024535.1 Chloroflexota bacterium | reverse complement strand
CGCGGAGGCGCTGTAACTCTCGGTCGGTGAGCGTCTGTGCGGGGGCCACGGTGATGCTATCGCCGGTGTGAACGCCCATCGGGTCAAGGTTTTCTATGGTGCAGACGATCACAAAGTTGCCGCGATGGTCGGCCATCACCTCAAGTTCGTACTCTTTCCAGCCAAGTAGACTCACGTCAATCAGAATGCTATTTACGGGACTCTGTTTGATGCCACGGGCGGCGACTTCGCGCAGTTCATCGGGGGTGTAGGCGACGCCGCCGCCGCTGCCTGCCAGCGTGAACGATGGGCGGACAAGTACGGGGTAGTTCAGCGTTTCGGCGACTCGCAGCGCGTCCTCTATGGTGCTGACAACTTCGCTGGCCGGGGATTGCAGGCCGATTTCGTCCATTGCGTCTTTGAATAGCTGGCGGTCTTCGGCAACTTCGATGCTTTCCGGCTTTGCGCCGATGAGTTCGATGCCGTGTTTTTCCAGGATGCCTGCTTTGTGCAAGTCCAGCGCGAGGTTAAGGCCGGTCTGTCCGCCGACTGTGGGTAATACGGCGTCCGGCTTCTCGGCTTCGATGATGCGCTCGGCAATTTCCACGGTGAGTGGTTCAATGTAGGTGGCGTCGGCGAACTCCGGGTCGGTCATGATGGTGGCCGGGTTGGAGTTCACGAGGACGATGCGGTAGCCCTGCGCGCGGAGTGCCTTGCACGCCTGCACGCCGCTGTAATCAAATTCGCAGCCCTGCCCGATGACGATGGGGCCGGAGCCGATGACCATGATGGTGTTGATGTCTGTTCTTTTTGGCATGTTTTTCTTTAGCTGTTGGTTTTTCGCTTTTAGCTGTTAGTTTCCAGAACTGAGCGCGTACAGGTCTGATGTGCAGATAGATTCTTCAAATTGCTCTGGAATGGCGTAGCTCCCGAATGAAGGCGATGGGGCGTAGAATTCACCACATTCACCCTGATACAGGATAACAGTGCCCGCGATGTAGTCGTATGAGCTCACGTAGGCGTTTACCTCTGTTTCCAGAATATCCCCGGCCAGTGATTCAATGATGGCACAGGTTTCATTTGCTTCTGTCGCCAGCCGCTTCAGTTCTTCATCTGAGATTTGCACTTCTTTTCCAAATTGTCTATCGATCCCTGTGATTTCACGTACCTGAATCGTTACATTATCCGAGACAAATTCAATCTGTGTTCCGTCAGGGTAGGTGACCTGCTCAACAGAGTGATA
Organism: Chloroflexota bacterium; assembly: GCA_039024535.1. Lineage (GTDB taxonomy): Bacteria > Chloroflexota > Anaerolineae > Aggregatilineales > Phototrophicaceae > DAOTTY01. The sequence goes on along the minus strand of JBCCQC010000758.1, from coordinate 1,423 downwards.
GGCGTCAAAGATGTCGAATTGATAGCCTTGTGCTTCTACGTTGAGGCAAATCCCTGCCCGCAAATCATCTTCGATAGGGTGTTGTGTATATTCTGTATCGTAGAACACGGTATCGAGTCTTGTGTTTGTACGACATGAAGCCAGTACCAGAATAACGGCAACGCCGGTCAGTATATTAAACGTCCTGCTCACGACTCGAATACTTCGTCCAGTTTGAGTTTGAAACCCTTCAACAGGCGGCTTTCAGCAATATCACTGTCTGTATAGATTTTGCTGGTACGATCTGCATAAAACACCTGTATCTGCCCGGTGGACATGACAATCCATACTTCCTGCGTGCCATGATTCAGGTATTCGGTCACTTTTGACATCATCTCGCTATAGGATTGGCTCGGTGACACGACTTCCATAGCAAGGTCGGGCGCACGGAATATATAACCCATTGTGGGCGTAACGTTTTCCGCAGCAACAAAGCTGAAGTCCGGGCGACGTAAAATTCGGATGTCGTCCGGGGCGCCGTCAAGCACAAAATTGGTATCGCTGATGTACATGCGTCCCAGTTTGTTTTCGAGGATGAAATTTGCCATCTTCGTGTGAATGAGCGCACCCGTCCAGCCGTGCCATTCGCCCACAGGCTCTACCTCTACAATATGTCCATCTACGACCTCAAAGAGTTGGTCTTCAGCCTCCAGTGCGGTGAGATAGGTTTCAGTCAGCGCCTTTGTCAGTTCCATATGTGTCTCCTAATACCAGTAACCGTCCTGGCCCTGCGCGGACGCCATGAGGTTTTCGATCACCATCATGTTGCCCACGGCATCCTGTACGGGGAAGCGGAACGGGCGGTTGTTGATGAGTGCGTCGGCAAAGTCCTCGACCATGAGCTGGTACTGGTTGGCTGCCGGGACGTTGATTTCCTCGTACTGGTCGCCGCGCCACACGCGCACGGTTTGATCTTCGTCCTTGTGTGGCAGGAAGGCATCTTCCAGACGGATACGGCCCTTTGTACCGCCAACGTCGTAGGTGCGGGTGTTGTAAGCCTGCAGGCCGCAGTCAAAGTGGCCCATGACACCGGATGGGAAGGTGAGTACACAGCTTGCACTGGTGTCCACGCCGGTTTCCGGGTGATACCGGGCAAAAGCATGGCCGCCGTCGGGTTCCTCTCCTGTGAGCAGGCGCATGGCGTTGATGCAGTAGCAGCCCACGTCCATCAGGCCACCACCACCCATCTCTGGCACCAGACGGATGTTATCTGGTCGTGTGAGCATAAAGGTGAAGCTGGCACTGATGGCGCACAGGTCGCCAATATCGCCGTTGCCGATGATGTCGCGCACAATATTATGTTGCGGATGGAAGCGGTACATGAACGCCTCTGCGAAAAGCACGCCTGTATTTGCGATGTAGTCGATGGTTTCCTGTGCTTCTT
>JBCCQC010000757.1:0-2660 GCA_039024535.1 Chloroflexota bacterium | reverse complement strand
TCGACCTGTCAAAACACTGCGCCATGAGATTGATACGAACGGCAAACGCTGGCGACAGCAGTCTCCAGCGATGGCAGCGGGCTTGACTGACCACATCTGGTTTGTCCGGGACCTACTGATGTGTGTGCCTGTTCCCACCCACTCTATTTAGGGAGACTACCAAATTTTCGTTGTAGGAATCGGTAAATTCGTTGATGGTATAGATTGTGCGGTATACACAGAAACATGCTCACGGGCGGGCTGGCCTGAATAGTGTCAGTCAATGATGCCCTCGGCAGTGACGACATAGACGCCACTGCTGGCCCCATCGCGGCCAAAAATGCGCACGCGCCAATCACCAGAAATGTCTATTGTGCAGATGAACGCGGCACCGGTTTGCGCGTCGATGATGATTTCGCGGCGACAGCGATCACCAGCAAGCTGCTCATCGGGGTCGATAATGGCGACGTTGGGGAAAACGTTCTCTGCAAATGGGGAAAAAAACTGCACGGCGACGGCGATACTGCTGCCAGCCCGTGCCCGGAAGGTGTACTCATGCAGCAGGCCATTGCGCAGCACATCGCCCGTGGCGTTGGTAGCCCCCAGCGGCAGGTCGGTGCTGAGAGCGGCTGGCAGGTCAAGAAGTTCTGCTGGATTACCCACATCGGCAATCGGTGTGCCGTTGTAGTCCGTGATAGGGGCTTCGCCACCGAATGTTTCTGCAACTGGATTGATGATAAAGGTGTCGGTTCCCAGCAGCAGCATAACGGTGTATGACAGCGTAACGGACAGCAGCATAGATGCCGCAACAGCCAGCACAATGGGGCCACGTTGCCGGGGCGGGCGGCGGATGCGCTGGCGTTTTTGTAGCATCTCCTCGCGGGTAAGCACTGGCCGGGATGGGGTGCGTTTGCGGCCACCGGGAGGAACCGGGGGCGTGGTTTTTACCGCTTCCATGCCCTGCTGTTCTACACGCATCAACAGGCGATTGGCCCCGGTGTGAAATGCATCCTCCTGCAATGCACGGCGCAAGAATGCGAGGGCCTGTTTGCGTTCGCTGGCAACATGTGCAGCGTAGTAGTACACATCGGCACCGGGGGTATCCTTCAACAGGGGCACCAGTAAGCGTTTTGCCTGCTGTGGATTTCCCTCGTCCAGTGCTTTGAAGATGGCTTCCAGTTGTTTGTCAGTCATTGTCTTTTCTTTGTGGTAGTAGAAAAAACAGGGGCAGCCGAACGTCCAGCTACCCCGGTATTATATGCGATTTGCGGTGTGATTACTCCTCAGCGGGCAGCACCGTAAACACGGCACCGTCGCCACGCCCGTAAATTTCCGGGAAGTAGAATTCTGTTGCGGTTGGCGGGATCACGTTATAGGTGCCGGGTACGCTGGCGCGGATACTGTACACGTATTCGTAGGTTCCGGCGGGCAGGTAGGTGCTGCTGAGCGCGACCATTTCATCACGGAACTCGATATTGCTGAACCACCACCAGCCCCAGCCATAGCGACGGGCATCGGAGCGTTCGAGGCCGGGGCTGGTGCCAAGCTGCGCACTGGTTTCCAGTTCCGGGTTGATGCCTTCGGTACCTGCAGGGATCGGGTCTTCTACCAGAACGTAGTGCAGTGCGTTGGGCACAACCACCGTCAGGCGCACCTGTACGATTTCGCCCACGCGGGCGCTGGTGACGGTTTCGCCGTCGGTGTTCACGTAGCGGCGCGAGACGCTGACACCGTTGCTGATCGGTTCCACATCCTCAACCGGCAGGTAGGCATCGAGGAAGGTGGTGTAATACATCACGCCGGGGCCGTCGGTGCGTTCAAACACAAGCTGGTTCACTTCGTTCTGGAGCATATCCATTACGTTTGTACGCAGTTCGATGGTTTCATCCACGCGGGAGGCGTTGACGTTTTCAGTGGCCGTTACTGTGTCATTGACTGTGATGGTGAAGTTGTAATCCGGGCGCAGTTCGCCGGTTTCTACCATCCAGTCAGTGAGCGCCATTACCGCCCACGCGGTTTCCTGCGTGGTTTCCCAGCGGTCTGCACTGCGTGCAGAGACCAGATAACGTACCATGTTCGGCAGCAGGTCGCTGTCCGGCTCAATCATCAGGAACGCTTCCAGTGCAACCGATGTGGTGCGGGTACTGGTCGTCCAGTTGATGCGGTCGTTCTCACTCCAGAAGGTGCCGCTGGCACTGATGCGTGCTGTGCTGGTGATGTCTGCCATCAGCGTATCAATGCGGTCATCTTCCGGCTGGACGGTATGAAGAGCCATTGCGAGGAACGCGGCTGAATCTACATTCAGGCGGCTGCGATTCTCATACAGGTTGGACATACGCGCTACATCCGGCACACCGGAGACGGCCATCGCGTACAGTGCGAAGGCCTCTCGGTTGTACTGCCAGTCTCCGCGACCGTAGTAGCGATAGTAAGCATTGCCCTGATCCAGTGCAGAGTTTTCCAGCAAGAACTGCTGGCCCCGTGTAAACACGGCCTGATCGACCGGGTACCCGGCTTCACGGGCGCGATGCAGGCCAAAGATGACATAAGCCGATGTGAGAATGTTACTCTCATCGCGGGTATACCAGCCCCAGCCACCGTCCAGGTTCTGCCGGACGTACAGCATTTGCAGCCCGATGTTCACCTGCTCATCAAGGTCATCTTTCAGGCCCGGACGATCC
>JBCCQC010000756.1:0-2663 GCA_039024535.1 Chloroflexota bacterium | reverse complement strand
CGGGGCACTCAACCGGGCACAGCGTAACTTCCGGCCAAAACTATCAGAAATTAACTGGCACCACACCATCAAAACAAACCTGAAAAACTACCAGCAGGACATCAACACCATCATTCCAGAGCGGCTCATCGGCTATGGGCGCAAGCGGCGCACCAACAAACACGAAATCATCATCTGCGTGGATCAGTCCGGCAGTATGGCGTCCTCAGTGGTGTATTCCAGCGTGTTCGGTGCGGTCATGGCGTCGATTACGGCTATCAAAACGTCAATGGTACTGTTCGATACATCCGTGGTAGACATGACCGCCAATCTGGATGACCCGGTAGATATTCTATTCGGGGCACAACTGGGCGGAGGTACCGACATTAACCGGGCGCTGGAGTACTGCCAGCGGCTCATCAGCCGCCCCACCGATACCACCCTCATTCTCATCACAGACCTGTACGAAGGGGGCAACTACCATCATATGATGCTGCGCGTGAAAGCGATTCTGGCCGGGGGTACCTGGCTGGTAGTGCTCCTGGCGCTCAACGACGAAGGCGCACCGAGCTACAACCACGAAGCCGCTGCTGATCTGGCTGAACTGGGAGTTGCTACGTTTGCCTGCACGCCGGATCTCTTCCCGGAACTGATGGCCGCCGTACTCAATGGTAAAGACCTTGGCCGCTGGGCCAACCAGCACGAGTTAATCGTCTGACCCGCACATAACGCGGGGGTTGCTGTAACAGTTGCGTTATAAAGGCCCGCTCCCCGCACGTTTGCCGCTATAGTGACAGCATCGCAATGTGTGTGAGGACAGAATCATGACAGAAGCAGAATCGGGCCTCAGCGCCCTGCGCAAACAAAAACTGCTTCACCTGTTCCGGCTGATAGATGTCAACCGAAACGGGTACATTGAGCGTGACGACCTCAAAAACATGGTCAGCCGCATTGCATTTGCGCGTGAAATTGGCGAAACCGATGATAACCGCATCCTGCTGGAAGAAACGTTAACCCGCCTGTGGGAAAGGCTGGCCCCGCTGACGGACACGAACTTTGACGGGCATGTCACCCACGCGGAATGGCTCGCGCTTTTTGAGCACGCCTCCAGCGAGAGGGTTTTCTACGAAGGCATCGTGCGGCCCATTGAAGTAGCCCTCATCAACCTGATAGACACCGACGGCAACGGGCGCATCACCTACAGCGACTACCGCGAGATGGTGCTGGCGTGGAACGTGAACGAATCGGAGCTATCGCACATGTTCCGCCTCATTGACCTTGACCGCAACGGGCGCATTTCCCGCGTAGAAGCCGAAAAAGCCATCCGGGAGTTCTTCATGAGCGACGAAGACCTGCCCGGTAACTGGTTCTTCGGGGACTACCAGCGCACTTAACCGGTTCTGATACACCTCTGACGGAAAAATAGTGGCTCTGGCGCGTCTATATCTCAGAGTCCGCCGTGTGATACAATAGCGAACCTTGAAAACTGGACGTTCCACAGTGTTGTGGAACGTTTTCGCTATACAGACGGAGGACGTGCAAAAACACAATGGGAGACCCGGATCATATGGAACAGCTTCTGGAACAACTGAAGAACACAGACGAAACCATCCGCTACGACGCCGCGCAGCAGCTCGGCAAGGACGGCGATGCACGTGCGGTAGACGGCCTGGTAAACATCCTGAACGATGAAAACCCGAAGGTGAAGTACGCCGCCCTCAGCAGCCTGGTCAAAATTGGCAGCACCACCGCCGCCACACCGACCATCTCTGCACTGCTGGAAGACACCGACAGCCGCCTGTGGAAGCTGCTGACGCTGGACATCGGTATGCGACTGCGCAACGGCCTGTTCGACATGATCGAGCCGACCAACGCCGAAGTCACCGACATGCTGATTGCCGCGCTGGATCGAGATGACCTGACCGACCATCAGCGTGCCCTCGTCATCCGGCTCATCGGGCGCACGCAGGACACCCGCATGACCGAGACATTCATCGACATGCTGGTACTCGGCAACGAAACGCTACAGGGTGCCGCTGCCGAAGCACTGGGCCACATTGGTGATCCACGTGCGGTAGATGAACTGCTCGATCTGCTGAACGACGTGAGCAGTGCCATCCGCGAGATTGCGATTAACGCACTTGCGCAGATTGGTGACGAGCGTGCCGTGGAGCCAATCATGTTCCTGCTGGAAAACCACGACGAGTGGACACGCCGCGCTGCTGTGCTGGCCCTCGGTGAAATGGGCGACCGCCGCGCTGTGCGCAAGCTGATGCGAATGCTGCGCGAGGACGAAGCTAAGGAAGTACGCAAAGCCGCCGATGAAGCCCTCAACCGGCTCATCCCGCGTGACGAGCGCGATAACCTCACCAGCGGTGAATAAGCCTCACATCAGTAGGGGCGGGGCCATGCCTCATGTGCATGAGGTTTAGCTCCAATCCATTAATAATTGTCGAGTGGTTGGCGTTGTGCTGCGTCTGTCTTGTTGAGCACAGCGGCGCAATGCCACCCTCAGATCAGGTGACCAGCGCTGGATGCCCCGTCAGTGATTGCGAATCAATCGCAACAAATCGCTGACGCGCAGTTGAATGATCGAAATCGCTTTGAGATAACTGGTCACATCGCCACAAATGCCAATCGTGCGATGACAGAGAAAGATGGCAATCAATCGGGCGTAGAACTGG
>JBCCQC010000755.1:0-2668 GCA_039024535.1 Chloroflexota bacterium | reverse complement strand
GGTCAAAACAGGTGACTTTGACCTTATTTTGCTGGATGTGATGATGCCGCATATCAACGGCATAGACGCCATGCGAATCATCCGGCAAACCTACGACCGCCAGCAACTCCCCATCATTCTAATCACTGCGATGAACAGCGAGGAGGCGATGGTCAATGGCCTGGAAAGCGGCGCCAATGACTACATCACCAAGCCGTTCAAGATGAAAGAGGTGGGCGTTCGCGTTAAAAGCCTGATGCAAACCAAACGCCTCTATGATGAACGCCAGCGCCTGCTGATTACCATGCAGCACGCCAACGAACTCAAAAACCGTCTGATGCGCATTGCCAGCCACGACCTGAAGAACCCGGTGAGCAACCTGAGTATGGTAGTGCAACTGCTGGAGCCAGCAGTGCCCCGCACCACAGAGAACAAAGAACTGATGGGGATGGCTTACCGTTACATTGAGGTGATGAACAAGATTATCGAGGAATTCCTCGAACTGGATGTGCTCAAAGACCAGGAAATGACCTACGACATCCAGCCATTTGAGATTGATGAGGTCGTGCTGGCCTCGCTAACGGACTATCGCGCCGCTGCCGACCGTAAGGGCATCCGCCTGACGGCTGACCTGGACAGCGCCACGGTAGAAGCCGATAGAGACCGCATGGGGCAGGTCATCGGCAACCTGGTGAGCAACGCCGTCAAGTATACCCACCCGAACACCCGCGTGAACGTCACCGGCCAGATTGTGGACAACACCTACGAACTGCATGTGATGGATCAGGGAGACGGCATCCCCACAAATGAAGCCGATGCGCTGTTCCAGCCGTTTGGTAAACTGAGCACACAGCCAACCGGCGGCGAGAACAGCACGGGCCTGGGCCTGTGGATTGTGCAGCAGCTTATTGAGGCGCAGGGTGGTGAGGTGGGCGTGAATATGGACTACACTGGCGGGGCAGACTTCTGGCTGCGGATGCCGATTGTGAACCGCTAGCGGGCGCTATGGCTCGGCATGGTCGAGGCGAAAGGTATGGATCGCCTCGTACAGGTCTACAATGTCCCAGCACAACATGCAATACCACTCATCGAACGTCCGCACCACCAGCAAAAACTCCGGGTAAACACCACTGACGGCGGCATACACTCGTGCATCGCGCACGAGGTTGGTGCTGCTGCTCAGCCGCCCCAGTTTATTGGGGAAGCCGTTTTCGCTGGCAAACTGGTCAACGTTTTCTACGTGCTCGTCCCAGTTCAGCACGCGCTCCACTTCCCCGCGCAATCCATAGCGGATGAAAACTGTGCGATAGACGCTGACCATAATGCCCTTTCCTGTCTCTGTGACGTTGCTGGTTTACCACGTGCGGGCAACTGTAGCGTGGAACGGATGCGATTACAACGGGGGGGTGGGGGCCATGCACACTTTGACGCAGCACGCGAACCGCGCATAATAGACGCACCCGATTATGCAAGCAAACAGGAACACACACCGTTATGCTGAACAATCTCATCCTGCACAACCCGCTGGACGAAGCCCTGCCCAACGACCCGGTCGAACGGATCCATCGGCTGGCGCGTGACCTTGCGTGGGGCGCGTTGAATAACCTGTGGGAAGCGCGGATAGAAATGCGGGCGGGGCGGTTTGCGCCGTCGCGGACGGCAAAAGCGGGCCTGCTGCCAGAGTACCTGACGAAATGGGGCGATGCACTGCCATCGGCTACGCTGCTGAGTGCGTTCGGGTACATCGAAGAACAGCAGGCCACCAGCCCCAGCGGTGCAAAGGTGATGCTGGGGGCGCTTACACAGGCGGCGTTTGCACTGCTCAAGCAGCCCATTGCCCCGCCACAGGTCGCCATCAGTTATCACCCGGCGTTAAGCAGTGCGCTGGCGCTGCTGGTGGTGGCGCGGTTGCAGATCGTGGGCGTGAGCGACCCGCTGCTGGATATGAGCCTGAACCCCGGCGATGAAGTCCATGCAGAGCGCGAAGCCCGGGTGCGGCACAGCCACTACATGGTGGCACTGCTGGCCCCCGGCACGCTGGATAGCCCCTACGTGCAGATGGAACTGACGTGGGCGCTGGAAAGCGCGAGTGTGAATGTGATCCCGGTGTGGCACGGCGGTTTTGAGGCCGAACACGACTACCCGCAATCCCTTGCCGCCCGTAATGCAATTCGCATTACGACGGAGAGCGCAGCGGCCTACCATAACGCGATGGTACGCCTGCTGAACCGGCTGGGTTATGCGCCCCGCGCCTGATGTACCACTGTTATGCCCATTGCAGGTCGCTCAGGCGGATGGATGAGCCGGTACACGAGAAAGGGTCGTTGTGGTCAACGTTTGAGATCGTACACAGGGCCTCGTTGATGGTTTCGCACAGGTAGGCCCGGTGTAATACGCCTTTACGCTCACAGTAGGCGTAGAGGCTTTCTGTGCGGGGGTGACTGAGCGCATCTGGCAGAACATAGAACATCCCGAGCAAATTCGGATGTTCGGCAAAGCTGAAGTCGTCGCCTGTCTGCTCAATGGTTTCTACACTGGCACGGGTGAACATAACTTCGGTGATGTCAACAACACAGTAAACCGGGCCGGTTTCCAGTACAGCCATCATCGTTTCGTAAGCATATTTCAGTTCAGAATAACGGATGACGCCAGCATAACAGATGGTAACGATGTCTGTGTTGCATTCAAT
>JBCCQC010000754.1:0-2673 GCA_039024535.1 Chloroflexota bacterium | reverse complement strand
CCGCCCCGGCGGAACGGCTGTGCTGGCGGGACTCAGCCCGATGGGGACAAGTACCAACCTCCCTGGCGCCATCCTCACCCGAGAGGAAAAAACCGTCAAAGGGAGCTACTATGGCACTGTCGTCCCTGACCGCGACTTCCCGAAGCTGCTGCAACTGTATAAGGCACGCAAACTCAAGTTAAACGAACTGATTTCGCACGAGTATTCGCTGGAGCAAATCAACGAGGCATACGACGACCTCATCAACGGGGATATTACACGCGGCATCATCGTTTTCTGATATAATCCCACGGGTAACGCAAATAGGAATTGAACCATGACGAACAACTTTGCTATTTCTGTGATGGCAGAAGACCGCGTGGGCATTATCCACGCCGTTTCACAGAAAATTAGCGAGATGGGTGGCGACATTGCCGATCTGAGCCAGACCGTTCTCAGCAGCTATTTTGCTATGATCCTGCTCACGTCGCTGCCGGACGATGTGACCGAAGGCGTGCTGCTCAGCGGACTGAAATCCGCAGAGGCAGACGTGGGTGTTTCACTGGACGTTAGCATTAAGGCGCTGGACACGCTGCCGACGAAGCAACCTGCACAGCCCGCAGATGCCTACGTGCTTACGGCCAGCGGTACTGACCGCATCGGGTTTGTGGCGGCAGTTACTGGTTTCTGCGCAGAACACGGCATTAACATTCTCGATCTGGATACCCGCGCCGCTGATGGCACCTACCTGATGATTTTGCTGGTAGACCCCGGCCCCGCCGACCTGACCACCCTGCAACAGGAAATCCGCGAGTTCAGCACACAGCAAAATATGTCCGTTACCCTGCAACACCATGATGTTTTCCAGGCCACCCAGGAAGTGAGGATGCCCTTATGATTCGCTCTGACCAGATTTTAGACACCGTGAGTATGATTCAGGATGAAAACCTGGACGTGCGTACCGTCACGATGGGCATTGACCTGCTGGACTGCCGCAGCGACGACATCGACACGACCTGCGCCAACATCAAAGCGAAAATACACCGCTATGCAGGCAACCTGGTAGACACCTGCGAGACCATCAGCCGGAAGTACGGCATCCCCGTGGTGAACAAGCGCATTTCTATCACGCCGATAGCGCATGTGGGGGCCAGCGCCACCGAAGCCGACTTTGTGAAGCTGGCGCGTGCACTGGATGAAGCCGCAAAAGAAGTCGGCGTGGATTTTGTGGGCGGATTTTCCGCAAAGGTGGAAAACGGCATGAGCAAAGCCGACCACGCGCTGATTAACGCGATACCGGAGGCGCTGAATAGCACCGACCGTGTGTGTGGCTCTATCAACGTGGGCACCACCCGCGAGGGCATCAACATGGATGCGATTGTGGAAATCGGGCGCATGATTAAGGGGCTGGCCGATGGTAGCGCGGAGTCCGGCGGGTTTGGCGCGGCGAAGTTTGTGGTGTTTACCAACCAGCCTATCAGCAACCCGTTCATGGCAGGAGCAATTCACGGCGTCGGGCAGCACGAGATTCTGATTAACGTGGGCGTCAGTGGCCCCGGCGTGATTCACCGCGCTTTGCAGCGCAAACTGAACGAGTTCAATAACGGCAGGCGTCCCGGCCTGCATGATCTGGCCGACGAAATTAAACGGGCGGCTTTCCGCGTGACCCGCTGCGGCGAACTCATCGGGCGGCGTGTGGCAGAAGAACTCAATGTGCCTTTCGGTGTGGTGGATCTTTCGCTGGCCCCGACGCCGCGTGTGGGCGATAGCGTGGGCGAGATTATCCAGACGCTGGGCGTGGATGCCATTGGCGCACCCGGTTCCACGGCAATTGTTGCGCTGTTAAACGACGCGGTGAAAAAGGGCGGCGCGTTTGCCTCGCAGAGTGTGGGCGGCCTGAGTGGTGCGTTTATCCCCGTAATGGAAGATAGAGCACTGGCCGATGCCGTGGCCGATGACAGCCTTGTACTAGAAAAACTGGAGGCAATCACGAGTGTGTGCTCCGTCGGGCTGGATATGGTTGCTATCCCTGGTGATACAGACGCCGCCACCATTTCCGCCATCATCGCAGACGAAATGGTCATCGGGATGATTAACAACAAAACGACCGCCGTGCGGATTATCCCTGTGCCGGGGAAAGCGGCAGGCGAATTTGTATCTTTCGGTGGTCTGTTCGGAGAAAGTGCCGTGATGCCCGTGCGCAACACCGGCCAATCGGCCCGGTTCGTTGCGTTTGGCGGTAAAATACCGGCACCCATCCACAGCCTGCGCAACTGACGCATCGGGGACGCATAGCGGTATATTATACGGGCGTCAGTTTTGAGGCGAGAAATCTCGTGAGAAAAGTTTTTATTGTTATTGCGACCCTGTATAGTGTCATTGTGCTGGGAATCCTGACGCCGGCCCTGTTCGCACAATCGACAGGTTCCAGCAAAATGGAGCCAGCACCGCCCGTCGTACCGTCAGAAGCAACCGGCCCCATCCAACCGGAGATACGGGAGGGATATGTGCTGTTCGGGGATATGATATTGCCTGAACAGGCAGTGAATGGCGTATCTGCACAGGGTCTCGTGAAGATCTGGCCGTGGCCGGATGGCATTATCCCCTACATTTTCGACGAAGATGTTACCGACCTGAACCGTGAGAGAATGGTTACAGCGATGGCTGTGTGGGAAGATGTCGCCTATGTCGACT
>JBCCQC010000753.1:0-2676 GCA_039024535.1 Chloroflexota bacterium | reverse complement strand
GCTCTGAAAGTGATAACCTGGCTGTGCGTGGTGCGGCATGGGCTGCCCGTGAACAGGGCAGGGGCCTGCACCTTATCACCACGCCGATTGAACACAGTGCCGTTATCAAGACGATTCACCAGCTTGCTGAAGTGCAGGGATTCACGGAAACGATTGTGCCGGTGGATCAGCAGGGCATGGTAAACCCGGACGAGTTTGCTGCTGCCTGCACAGATGAAACTACGTTTGCCAGTGTGATGTATGCCAATAACGAAGTGGGTACTGTGCAGCCGCTGGCGGAACTGGCCGCCATTGCCCACGAGCGCGGGATGCTGTTCCATACAGACGCGGTACAGGCGGCAGGGCAGTTGACGCTGGATGTGGAAACACTCGGCGTGGATATGCTGAGTATGTCTGCGCACAAGTTTTATGGGCCGAAAGGTGTTGGCGCACTCTACATCCGTGAGGGTGCTGATTATGTGTCCGGGCAGACGGGGGGCAGCCACGAAGGTGGTCGCCGTGCGGGGACGCATAACACGCCGTTCATCGTGGGGCTGGCAAAAGCACTGGAACTGGCCCATGCAGAGTTCGAGGAACGCCATGCGCACTACAACCACCTGCGCGAGATGCTCACGGAAGGCATTTGCAGCCGTGTGCCGGGGGCCATCGCTACCGGCCACCCGGAAAAGCGCCTGCCATCGCACGCGAGTTTCGTATTCCCGGAACTGGATGCGAATATGCTGGTGATGCACCTCGATATGAAGGGGATTGCTGCCAGCAGTGCCTCTGCGTGTAAGGTGGGCAATCCGGAGCCTTCTGGTGTGTTGCTGGCGCTTGGCTATGACCGTGATACGGCGATGGGTAGCCTGCGCCTGACTGTGGGTAAGGATACGACCGAGGACGACGTAAATTACGTCATTGATACCCTTGCCGAAATCGTCCCGGTGGTGGCACGCATCAGCGCGTTCTGACGGCTCACAATTTTTAGACACTTCCAATGGACGGGCACAGATTTCTGTGTCCGTTTTTTGTATGATAGACACTCAGTAATGGTAAAAACGGGTGTAACGTGACAAACAACGCAGATACAACGGTCGTCGTGGCAATGAGCGGCGGCGTGGATAGCTCCGTGACGGCGGCGCTGCTGGTAGAAGCAGGCTACAACGTCATCGGCATGATGATGCGGCTGTGGTCGGAAGACACGGTAGACGGCAGCGCACATAACCGCTGCTGCACGCCAGAGCAAATGGCTGATGCCCGTAAAATTGCGGATAATCTCGGCATTCCGTTCTATGTGCTGGACACAAAAGCGACGTTTCGCAATACGGTAGTGCAATACTTTATTGACCAGCACGCGCAGGGTTATACGCCAAATCCATGCATTGAGTGCAACCGGCAGATTCGCTTCACATTCTTGCAGCAGAATGCACTGGCACTTGGCGCGGATTATCTGGCGACGGGGCACTATGCACGGATTGCCCGTGACGAAAACGGTAAGTATCTGCTCAAGAAGGGCCTTGACCATCGCAAAGACCAGAGCTATGTGCTCAGTGTGATGGGCCAAAATGAGCTTTCGCACGCAATGTTCCCGATTGGCGAGTTCGAAAAGCTGGAAGTCCGAGCGATTGCGGAGAAAATTGGGCTCTCGGTTCATAGCAAGAAGGACAGCCAGGATTTATGTTTTCTCGGCGATGGCGATTATCGCCGCTTTCTGCGTGACCACGCGCCAGAGATTATGGCTGAGGGCGAGATTGTTATGCGCAGTGGCGAGGTCGTGGGAGAGCATATCGGGCTGGCAAATTACACTATCGGGCAGCGCAAGGGGCTGGGCGTGACATACCATAAGCCGCTGTATGTGCTTGGCAAGGACAGTGACCGTAACACGCTCATCGTCGGGACGAAAGACGAACTGGGGAAAACGACGCTCACAGCAAAGCGCGTCAACTGGACGAGCGACGAAGCACCAACAGAGCCGTTCCGCGCGGAGGTGAAAATTCGCTACAAGGCGCAGCCGTCCCCGGCAACCGTCACGCCGCTTGGCGGAGATTGCATTCGAGTGGAATTTGACGATGCGCTGCGCGACATCACACCCGGACAGGGCGCGGTGCTGTATGACGGTGATGTGTGCCTCGGCGGGGGCCTGATTGAGCGTCAGCCGTAGATAAAGGTGAGCAGGTAATCCTGTATCCACGAGTCGAACAGCAGCATAAGCACCGCACCGGCTACAATGTAGGGGCCATAGGGCAGGGCAGCCGTCATACCACCTGCTCTGCCACGGATTTTTTGCATCACAATATAGAGCACGGCACCAATAGCGCCCATGAACACGGTCAGAAACAGCGCCAGTATCAGTGGGCGCCAGCCTAAAATTAGCCCGCACAACCCGGCCAGCATTACGTCGCCGTAGCCGAATGGGACTTCATCCGGTGCCCAGCCACGCAGCACGGCAGATACCCGCTGATATAGGAATCCACCCATGTAAAAGACCAGAAAACTGAGAAAACCCAGCAACCCACCGCGTATCCCACGCACGAGGGTTGGTTCTGCCGGTGCCATCCACCACTGTAGGACAAGGTCGGGAGATGGGGTGGGGGTCAGCAGCAGGTCAACAAATGCCACCACTGTAGACGGGATAATTACCGCGAACAGAATCAGCCGGTGTTCCACGTCAATGACGACAATCAGCACGAACATCGC
>JBCCQC010000752.1:0-2684 GCA_039024535.1 Chloroflexota bacterium | reverse complement strand
GTGTGAAAGAACCCAGACTGAAAGACAAGGTGCTGGCCGATGTGATGAACCTGATGGGGTCACAGGGCTGGGAGCTGGTCGGGATTTCCAATCCAGACGAAAATGAGTTCACCTTCAAACGGCCCGTCGTGGCGAAGAAGACCAAACCGCAAGCACAGCCTGAATAACCACATCCACACCGGGGAACCTTATGTCCAGAGAACGACTTGACCGCGCCTATGACCTGATTACGCGCGAAAAATACGAAGAAGCCCGCGATATTCTGGTGGGCCTCAGCGACCGCAGTTCCACTGCGCGGCGCTGGCTGGCAAATGTAAACGATCTGCTGGGGATCGGTGAGGAACCTGAACCCCCGGCGCCAGAGCCTGTTGTCGATGACATCCCTGCCATGGAGCAGCAGGCCGACACCACCGAGGAGGAAACGTTCCTTGATGAGGTGCAAGAAACACCGATAGAAGCTGAGATGGAACTGGATGCCGCCGCTGCCGATACCGATTTTGTGGAGCCTGTAGAAGCGATGGCATCACTGGATGGCCCGACCGAGGAGATAAACATTCAGGATTTGCTACCAGACCCGGAAGACGACACCGTGATTCCCGCCGCCGATGAGGTGCCGGTCACGGCGATGGGCGATGACCTGATGCCAATCGACGAAACCGCAGATCTGATCCCGACAGACGAGGTGCGCCTTGATGATGGCACCCGGCGCTGGGAATACCGCGAGATCGTGGTGAAGACGTGGCAGCAGCACATTGACAACATCGAGTATGCGCTGAGTGAGGGTGGCGAGAAGATCACGATTGAGGACGCCTACACCAAACTGCTCAACGAAAGTGGCGAACAGGGCTGGGAACTGGTTTCCGAGCAAGTTCTGCCGCAGCAGTTTGTCCGTCTGTTACTCAAGCGCATGGTGCGCAGCTAACCCTGAATGTCTCGTCGTCTCAATGTGCAGCGTTTCGTGGTCATTGTTGTTCTGCTGGCCGTACTCGCTGCCAACGTCGTTATCACGCATAACCAGTTTACCGCGCCCAACCCCGGCATGAACGATTTCCTCTCTCGCTGGGAGGGGGCGCGTTCGTTCTGGGTCGATGGCGTTAGCCCCTATTCCGATGAAGCCAGCCTCAATATCCAGCAGATGATTTATGGCCGTGCCGCCGAACCCGGCGAAGATCTCGGCCTGTTTGCCTACCCCATGTACACCGTATTCTATGTGCTGCCTGTGGTCACGTTACCCTATGCGTGGGCTTCTGCGGTGTGGATGGTGCTGCTGGAAGTGTGCCTGATTGCCGGGTTGTTTTTGCTGCTGGGCACGCTGCGCTGGCAGCCGGGGCCGTTATTGCTGGCGCTGTTGCTGGCATTTTCTGTGCTGAACTACTTCGCGTTCCGTGGCCTGATACTGGGGCAACCCGGCCATGTTGTCTACCTGATGACCGCGTTGACGTTATGGAGCCTCTCGCGTGGGCGGGATGTGCTGGCCGGGGTTGCGCTGGCTCTATCGACAATCAAGCCGCAGATGGGCTTTTTGCTGGTGCCGTTTTTGTTGTTGTGGGGCCTGCGTGCCGGACGCTGGCGTTTTGTGAGCGGGTTTGTGGGGATGTTCGCAGCGCTGATGCTAACGTCGTTTGCATTACAGCCAGACTGGTTCTTTGACTGGATCGGGCAGGTGCAGCAGTACCCGGACTATACGCGAGATGGCTCCCCGGTATGGATTCTGTTCGAGTTCTTCCTCGGATGGTCGCCGTGGGTGGGCTATGCGGTGCGGGCGGTGCTGGTCGGCTGGATGCTGTGGGCATGGTATGGCGTGCTGGTTCAACGGCATGATGAGCGCCTGTTGTGGACAATTGCCGTTACGCTGGTAGTCACGCACACGGCGGGGCCACGCACGGCAACCCCGCACTTTGTCGTGTTTATGCTGGTGCTTCTGGTCGTGGTGCAATCACTGGCGCGGCGCAGAAAAAATATCTGGAACGTGGGCATTTTGCTGGCACTGCTGGTGATCCCGTGGGTGCATTTCCTCAGGACGATTGTAGATTCGAACCTCGAAAACCTGTCGGTGTTCCTGCCGCCTATTGCACTTGTGCTGCTCACGTTGATTGTCACGCGCCGCACATGGTGGAGCCTGCCCCTGATGCTTTCACAACCGGAGAAAGTATGACGCGCCGCGATCACCTGATTTTTGTGGGTGTGGCCCTGCTGATTGCCGGTTACATGGTCTACGGCATATATAACCGGCCCACCTACACCGATGCCTACTATTACACCAATGCCGCTAACCGCCTCGCCTCCGGCGACGGCCTGACCGACGAATACCTGTGGACATACATCGGCGCTCCCGATGAACTCCCCGCACCCTCACACTTCTACTGGATGCCGATGCCCTCACTGACTGCCGCGTTCGGGATGTGGCTGTTCAACGCGCCGGAAAATTACCGTGCGGCGCAGTTCCCCTACTGGCTGATGCTTACACTGCTGGGCTATACCGGCTTCTGGCTGGGCGCACGGCTCGGCGGCACGCGGCGTCATGCGTGGGCGGCGGGTTTGATCGTGCTGTTCGGCGGATTTTTTGCGCGTTACTGGGGCGTGATCGAGTCGTTTACACCGTTCGGTGTGTTTGGCGCGGGGTGTCTGGTGGCACTGGGGCGCGGCATGTCCACGCGGCAGTGGTGGTGGTTCATGCTGGCCGG
>JBCCQC010000751.1:0-2695 GCA_039024535.1 Chloroflexota bacterium | reverse complement strand
TATCCAGCGCAACTGCTGTGGACTACGGCCAGCCTGACCCGGATAACCCGATTGATGATCCGGTTATCGATGGCTCTATGGAGATGGTCTATCACGCTTACCGTAGTCCACAGCAGTTGCGCTGGATAGCAAATCAAAACCCAGGCTGTCACGAATTGCCAGCGCAACATCGGTCAGCTTATCCTTGCTCACCATAATGCCACTGTACCCCTCACGGGTATCATCGGAGATGGCATCCGGGAACATGCCTTTCAACGCATCAACTGCGCTGTCAATATCAATCGTCTTAAGATCAGGGTGTACCTGTTCTACCATAACAGTAACTTATCCTTATGCTTTGGCCGCGTCACGCGCACGCTTGCGGGCAAGGGCTTCTAAACGCTTCTGGCGGCGCATCTCTGCACGCTCTGCATCGTCCACTTCTTCTGCAACTGCAACCGCTGCTTCACCTGCGGCTACCTGTGCAACAGCAACCGGCGCGGCCACCTGCGGCGCATCGTCAATAAAGCGATGCTCTGGCAGCGCACGCACACCAAACTCCTCGCCAGCAGTGGCCTTCTCTGCCTGGCGGCGGATCGTCTGCATCTGACGCGGGTCAATAATATCCGGGCCGAGGATGGGAACCGGGGTTGGCTCTGCCGGGCCAACGCCGTACCACGGCACATCGTCCATATTGGCAAGTGACTGCCCATCAATCTTGCGCTGGAGTGCAATCAGACCGTAGAGCAGCGCCTGCGGGGTTGGCGGGCAACCCGGCACATACACATCGACCGGCAGATATTTATCAATGCCAGAAACAACGTTGTACCCTTCCTTGAACGGGCCACCACCACTGGCGCACGCCCCCATCGCCAGCACATACTTCGGCTCTGGCATCTGGTTATACAGGCGCACAATCGGCACGATCATTTTCTTGGTCACAGTACCAGAGACGATCATCAGGTCAGACTGACGCGGGCTGGCACGCATCACCTCCATGCCAAAACGGGACAGGTCGTAACGGGCAGCAGCCGTAGCGATCATCTCGATAGCACAGCAGGCCAGACCAAACAGCATCGGCCACATGGAATTGCGACGGCTCCAGTTATACAGTTTGCTCAGGCTGGTAACAGCCACTGTACTTTGCATATCATCGGGGACAGGAAATTCTGTATCCTGAATGAGTTTCAGGTCCATCTAGGTATTGGCCTCCTCATACCACTCCACAAGGATGTCCGTCAGGGTCGCATCGTCCACCTGTCGGGGTTCATCCGCAAAATCGGGGAGCGTAACTATCATTTGATGTAACTGTACTAAACCAACAGAATCGACTTCGATGTCCGGGTAATGGGCCATGAGGTCGAGAACGATGGCATACGTGCTATCCCAGTAAAGGCTCATGGGGTACTTCCCCGCAGGTTCATTGAGTGTGTCGCCAGCGGCAAAATTGCAATAAAACTGATGCCAGCCAGCATTATTAATAATACCCTGTCTTTTTCACGAACGCTATACTTATCGTGCCAGAACTGACCGTTCTGTACGTGGGCTTTTATGCCGAGTATAAGGAACGCAAATCTGTTTGTCAACAATTTCACAATTGCGGCTGTTCGCGCCCCGCACGCGCCCCATCACCGCACACCTGCCCATGACGAACAGCGCATTTAATGTCTTTTTCACTGTAAATCTGATGCATAACGCCGGCCACGTTTGCTGCCGTCTGCGCATCGTCGCACACCGCCAGCAGCGTTGGCCCCGCCCCGCTAATGACCAGCCCGTGTGCGCCAGCCTGTTTTGCCTTCTCCCGGATGGTGTGAAAGTACGGCATCAGGTAAGCACGGGCCGGTTCAATCACCCGGTCACTTTCCATTGCACGGCCCAGCGCGTGAATATCTCCCCGGTAGAGCGCATCAACCAGCAGGGCAGTGCCCGCCGTCTGGTTAATCATCTCTTTCATCGTCACCTTTTCCGGCAGAACCGCCCGCGCCTCTGCTGTTTTCACCACCACATCCGGCGTTACCAGTGCCAGATGCAAATTCTCCGGCACCGGCAGCCGCGTCATCCGATCCACACTCGGCCCGGTAAAAAGCGTAATACCACCGAACAGCGCCGGCCCGACGTTATCCGGGTGGTAGCCACTCACCACCGCCTCACCATCCAGTGAAGGGGCCAGCAGTTGCTCCCGCGTCAGCGGCTCCCCGAACAGCAAATTCACTGCATACGCCCCGGCCACGCTGCTGGCGGCGCTGCTGCCCAGCCCGCTGCCAATCGGCAGTCCCTTCTGTATAACCATGCGCACGCCCTTATCTGTGCCGATAAGGTTCAGCACACTCTGCGCAGCCACACTCGCGCAGTTCAGCTTCGCATCCCGTGTCAGCACGTTGCCATCACCCTCGATTGCATCAATAACCACACCGGGTTCATCGGTCATTTCCACGCGGATGGTATCGCCCGGTTCCTTCAGTGCAAGCCCGATAATATCGAACCCGACACCCAGATTCGCGGCGGTTGCAGGGGCAAAGGCTTCTGCTATGGCAACTGGCATAAGACGTGTTATCCTATCGCATACGGACTGTATTTTATGAATATGTGGTGAGGAAAGAATGCCGAGCATCTTACAATGTATGGACTGTGAGGGACAATACCCGATTGACCGACTCATGTACACGTGTGAGGCGTGTGGTGGCCTGCTGGATGTAATCCACGACATGGACACGCT